>NZ_BAAJPH010000068.1:0-173006 GCF_057538885.1 Alicyclobacillus sp. CIJ1
CGGGAGCATTACCGAGTATCCATCAAGTGGTCACGTCTTCCGCGGCGTCCAATACGCTTTTTGGCTACTCCAATCCCACTTCTCCCTTCCCAGGATGGCAACATCCGTCGCCTAACAATTACACGTTTACCCTGCCGCCGGAGGGCTGGTGGAACACGCTTTTCGGGGGAGGTGCGATCAAGGAAGTTGCGAACTTCATCGCGGACTTGGTGTCGCAGGGGCTGGCGTGGGCTTTCCATATCGCGATCATGATCGCGGTGGACTTCACGAATCCAGCGTGGCTCGTGAACCCCATCTCTCAACGCATGGGAGTTTCATTCTCTCAGGCGTATTCGAATGTGTTTCTACGCTTGCTGCCGTTCCTGTGCCTGGCAGTAGCGATCTACATGGTGTGGCATTATCTCCGAGGACACCACACCAAGATCCTGACGGCGTTTCTCACCACCACGGCGATGGGCGGGCTGCTGTTTGTATTTTTTATGCACTTCGCAGCGATCTTCCAGGTGGTCAACAATCTCTCGGAGAACTTGGACAACACCGTGAGCGAGGCGATCGAATCGGTCGCCGATCTTAGCGCCACCACGATCTACGACGCCGCCTGGAATATTTATGTGCTGGAGCCTTGGGAACTGGCGCAATTCGGACATGAGTCGAACGACCTCGCCAAATTTAACGTATCCAACGCGGCGGTCGGAGAGAGCTATACGACGGATAGCGGGGCTTCCGCAACGATCCAGCCGGGAGATAATTGGGTAGTTCTCTTCATGAAGAACACCACGTCCCAGGCGCGAGACAGCCTGCTGAATGACATCTTGAGTACGTCTCAGCCCTTTGCGGAATCGTCGTGGACGAGTACGAGTGTGAAGAACGCCAATCCGTACAACAACATCATCTTCCTGTTGGTGATGTTCATCCTGGGCTTGCCATGTCTCGCGTTTCTGGCGTTCATGGCGTTTATTCTCTTCGGATTTGAGTTGGCGTTTTTGTTCAGTGCGTTCATGGGCATTTTCGTCTTGCCACTCGGGTTTGTCCCCGAAGTCGGTTGGGGGATCGTGCAGAACTGGGCGAAGAAATCAGTTGGCTTTCTGCTCTTGAAGCTGGCCAATGTGGTGTATATGGCGATCACGTTTCTGCTCGTGACGATCGTGATGGATTCCGTTTCCCTGACCGGTGGCGAGGCAACGCTCATCACGGGAGCCATCACGAGCGGGCTGATCTTTCTGGGGGCGCTCATGATGCGCCATCAGCTCTTCTCGATTTACGTCGAGCCGGTCGTCGCCCGTATTCAAAACGGAGCGATCACGGACGAAGATGGCAAACCGCGAAGCCTCATGGACGAATGGCGTCAGCGCACCCGCGAAGCGTGGGGGCGGCGTGATCAACGTGACAAGCGTGACGACGACCAAGACAACAAGAGCGGTGGCGGCGGCTCTCTTGCCCAGAAGACCTTGAGCGCAGCATTCAGTGCGATGGGGCGAGGGGGCAGTGGAACTTTCGGCGCGCCTCCTACGGGGAGTGCAGGAAACACTTGGTCTTCGCGCTGGTCTTCCTCCCATGGCGGGGCCGCACCGGGGAATGCGGTTGGGGGCGCATCAGGTGGAACCCCGCATGGAGGGACATCCTCCAGCGGAGGAAGCAGTTCCAATGGAGCAACGTCAGCAGGTTCTTCCACAAGTCGCGCGTCGCAAGGCGGTTCGCCGGCGTCCAGCGCACCCACTGCGGGCGGACAACCGGCGCAACGTGGGCCGTCGACCGCTGACAACGACGATGAAGCCAAGGTCGCAAAGCTTGAGACACAGCAGACTACACCAGAATCTACGGCGAACGAACAACCAGGATCCGAAGTTGAATCCCGTCCAAACGCGGACGTGAAATCGAGCGATGGAGAAGCGCAATTGCCCGAACAAGAGACTGCATCGCTCGGCACGGATGCGGCCTCAGAATCGCGTGATGCGCGTTCGGAGCATGTTGAAGATCGCGAAATACCCGAGCCTCTCTTGGTGCCTTCGAAGAGTACGGCAGATGGGATGGTGAGGCGCGAAGACGAGTCCATGCGGCGTGAAACGGATGACGAGGTGGCGATGTCCTCCTTGGCGGATGCTTTTGCGACACCCGAACCCACATCCCAACCCGAAGCTTCGTCTGCGCAACGTCGCATGACTGACGAATCTTCGCCAGAGCAAGAGGAACGGCAGGTGTCCGCAGAGGACGCGACCGAATCGTCACCCGTGGCGACGGAAGAACAGGATGTGCCATCTCCGCAATTGGTCTCTGAAGCGTTTGTCGCACCACAAGCCGATGCAGGAGAACGGGTGAAAAGTGCTTCAAGGGCTTCTGAACCTGAAGCCTCCGCAGTGAATCCAGGGACGCTGCGCAAGGACAGCGAAACGAACTCAGTTTCAGGCCCCAGAAGCGAGGAGGCGCGCGCAGAGTCTCGTGCGGCGAACCGCTCTGAGTTGCCGGAAGTGGAAGTGGACGATGCGGAAGTCGGCGCGCTGGAGCGAAGCTTTCACACGCCTGCGCCTGTGCAAGAGACGGCGGCGGAAGCGAGCCGGCGGGGAGTGCCTGAAACGCCTGCCTCGGTGGAGCAAGACGAAACGCATACCATGGCGACTGAAGAAACTGGTACGCGCGACGACACCCCTGCGGTTCAGGTTGAATCGTTTGCCGAAGCACAGACATCGGCTTCGGATACGACGGCAACCAAAACTCGCGAACAAGCGATCGAACGGCAGGCCGATGATTCAGGACGCAACATCACGCTTCGCCCGACGACACACGACGAAGCTCATGTGCCGGCAGACGGACGAGAGGCCGCGGGAACGTCCATCGGTGCAGAGTTCACCCAGGCATCGGACGCCGTGAAGCCTGCTGCGCCTTCCGTCCATCCTGCAACGATTCGCCGTATCGAGGGTACCCATGAATCTGAGGTTTCTGCGAACGCGAAACAAGCGGAGGGCGAGCAAGGATCGACGCCCCCCAGGGCCGCAGAGTCCAAGAACACGCCGAACACAGTGGTGCGGTTGCAACCGAAGGCTCCCCAGGATTCTTCGCAAACCACTCGAACGAACCCCACGGTTCAACCGCCTGCACGCAACACGCAGCGGCGTGAAGAGCGGACGGAAGCTTCTCGACGCACCTCGCCTGTCGCACCTTCGCGCAGGGTCCCGAATCCGCGTCAACGCGCGCGCATGGGGCAGCCGCTTCGGTTTGATCCGCGACGGAATCGGAATCCGAGAGACAACACCTGAGACTAGGCTCGCCTGGGAAGGCGGGCCTTTTTGCATGCCACTTCTCTTCTCGATCGAGAGGCGGATCACTGCCCATCTGGTGAGGAGGCTGATCCAATGCGGGCAGTCATCAGGTGGATAAGTTGGAAACGAGCGAGGATACGCCGTGGCATGGGAATCGTGATCCCTGCAATTGCGCTCAGTGTGAGCGCGTACTGGAGCCTCGTACTCCACTGGCCAGCCTGCGTGATGTGTTGGTCCGAACGCATGCTTCTCGGGGCGACGCTTCTCGGGTGGGCAATCGACAACCTGTGGGTTGTGGCGCTGGCTCCGGCGGTAGGTTCCATCGTCGCGTCCGTGCAGTGGTGGATACAACTTCGCGCCGCGCACGTGGGCTTCTGTTCAGCCACGGCGTCGTGCGATGTGTCGTATCTCCAATGGGGACCGTTCACGACGGCTGCACTAGCGGCGCTGGTGTTCATGGTTCTTCTGCTGCTGGCGATGGATCGGATTGTGCATCGGCCCGCACCATCGAATCTGGTTCCGTTTCCCCGCAAAGCATCGTAAGGCCCGCCTGAACAGTCAGGCGGGCTTTTTTGCATGCCATTGGCCGTTTAAGTAGAACGGGCATTCCAACTGATTCCCCGGGAGGTTGATCAAATGGATCGTATGGATACGTTGTTGCCGTTTGAGTACGAAGGCAAGCAGGTGCGCGTGGTCGTGGTCAATGGCGAGCCTTGGTGGGTGGCGAAGGATGTGTGTGAGATATTGGGCATCACCGACGCACGAAAGTCAGTTGGTCTCCTTGATGAGGATGAGCGGAATACTATTCCGGTCACCGATGCGCTTGGACGCCAGCAAGAGACTTTTGTTGTCAACGAACCAGGATTGTACTCTCTGATTTTGCGTAGTCGCAAGCCCGAAGCGAAAGCCTTTAAGCGTTGGATCACCCACGACGTGTTGCCGACGCTCCGCAAAACGGGCCGCTACGAAATGCCCCATCGCAAGTCCGCCGAAGACGAGGAGATGAAGCGCGAACGGCTGGCTGTCATGCGGATGAACGCGCAAGCGCGCTTAGCCAAGGTCGTGTTGGATGCCGCGCAGAAGTTTCGAGATCAAATTTCGCAAACGGCGATTGAGTCGTTGCTGTTTGCAGCCGTCAATATCGCGGCTGGACGCGAACTCTTGCAGCCGCCCGCCAAGGAACGTCTGTACTCCGCGACGGAGATCGCTGATGAAGCTGGCGTCAGTGCTAATCTCGTTGGCCGCATCGCAAATCAATACGGGCTCAAAACTCCGGAATACGGCGAGTTTGTGTTAGACAAATCGCCGTATAGCGACAAGCAAGTGTCATCGTTTCGCTATAACGCCCGAGGCAAGGCCAAACTCTTGGAACTACTCGGATTGCAAATGGAGGAACCGCTTCGTCACTGAGCAAACATCGTGGTTTGCATGCCACCCCGCTTCTCCTCAGAGAGGGGGTGGCTTTTTGATTCATACGACTCACGCAGTGTTTGCGGTGGCCCTGACGGAGGTGATGCTCGCATCTGAACACGCGCCGATCACGTGGCAGGCCGCTGCCACGGCTGCCGTGGCGTATGCCGTAGCGCCTGTGCCGGACATCGATCAGCCAGAGTCCTGGATCTCTCGACATATCCCGGGCGCTTCTGTGGTGTCGATGTTCGTGCGCCACCGCACGCTGACCCATAGTCTGCTCGTCTCAGTTCTTCTGTACCTCGTGCTGTTTGGCCTGGGGCTTCGAATTCCTGACTGGCTGGCCACGGGGATTTGGATAGGCTGGGTGAGTCACTGGGTGATCGATCTCGTGAATCCGCGCGGCGTTCAGCTTTTTTATCCGCTGCCCTGGTGGGTGAAGCCGCCGGTGCCGTGGCTTGCGGTCGAAGTCGAGAGCGCCGGGGAGACCGTGATTCGCATCGCGTTGACGGTGTTCGCTGCGTTCTTTGGCCTCGCTTATCTGTTGCTTCATGCGCCTCACGAGATCCAACTGGCTGCGGCGCGGCTGTTGCCTGTCGCGCGACGTTTTGTGGGGGCGGTCACCTGGCCGTGGTTCAGCGCATTGTGCCACTTTCTCCATCTTGCGTAAAGGGGGATGCCTTATGAACGGAACGGGCACGACGCTTTCGGACATTTCCAGCAATCCTCTGTGGAGCTTGTTGGATCCGATCTTTTCGATCTTAGGAGTCGTGGCGCTGGCGGTCATGGTGGTGCGGCTTTTCATGCACTATTTCAGGGGAGCCCACAGCAACATGCTGGTGACCGTGGTCTTTGGCATGGTGGCGTTACTGTTTTTGCTCGCCCCGACGGTGTTCTTCCCCATTATCCAATGGTTTATCGGAAAGATCGGGGGATAAGGCATGGGGCGAGGAGCGTTCCTCGCCCCATGCGTCTATGACGGAAAGCAACAGGCGGAGGAGGTTCGTATGCCGAGAACCTACCAGAAGCTGTTCAAGCAGAAAGTGGTCGTGACCAACATTGACCGGAAGATTCACTTGGGGTTTCGGCTCTACTGGGACGATCTCGTCACGTTCGCATTGTCCTGGATCTTCTTTTTCTTCTTCGACGCGTTCACACCTTATCGGCTGTTCAACCTCTTCATGAATCGTTGGGTGGTCGTTACCCTGAGCGCCGCAGGATTTACTTGGCTGGCGCGCAAGCTCGACCCGGACGGGAAATCGCTCGTCAAGTATTTGTATGGCTTCGTTGCGTATCCGTTTCGCAGCCATGTCAGCGATGGGTTTGTGCGCAAAACCCGCACGTTGGTTTGGCGTCGAGGACGGCGCACGGTGTTTCGCGCTCAGGCGCGAGTGTGGTGGACGCGCGGAGCGTTGCTTTTGCCGACGCGAGTGCGGACACGCTCTGCGGAACCGTGGACTTTCACCAACGCTGTACATGTAGACGTGAGCATTGGGCGTCGGCAAGCGGTCTTTCGACAGCCTCGGCGTCTTCGCTGGCCGAGCGGGCGATGGATCATCGGGCTTCGGCCCGGGGTGTACGAGGTGTCGGGGCGCAAGGTCACGCGGCTGGACCGATAATCACTGATTTTGCATGACAAACCACACTTCTATGAGGAGACCAAGGTACCGAGGAGGATGTACGTTGAAGAAGGGAACGTTCATGATCGCGATGGCCGTGCTGGGGAGTCTCGCGTTAACGGGGTGTGGAACCCACGCGACCCAAACCACGGCGTCCACGGCGCCTTCGCCGACTCAACCGGTTCCGGGGCCGAGCGTGGGGACGCACGCTTCCAACACAGTCTCGTCGAATTACAAAATTCCACCGGTTAAAGAAGTTCCAGTGCCTACCAAAGCCCTGCCTGTGCAAATCATGCAGCATCTGAAGCCCTATGCGAGCCGTTTGGAACATGTGACGTCGCTCCCGGTCACGGTGCCGAACGGGACCAAGAATGTGCTGGTCATCAGCGCGTTGACGGCCTATGCGATCCCACAATTTCAGAGCGTGTGGTCGCAACTGCACGACAAGCCCGCCGTCGTGTGGGTGGGACTGACGCAAGCGCAAACGGAGCGTGTGTGGAAACAGGCAGGCTATGCAGGTGATCCGTTGCCGAGCGCTGTCACGTTGTACGAGGATACGTCTCTGCCTGTCCCCATCGCCTATCACCGCGTGGCGAACGGCTGGGAAGCCGTGCCGGGGATCTTGCCTGCCTCGCAAGTGCATGACTGGTTGGCATTCTTTGAGGTGGCGAAACCGTGAATCGCAAAGTGACGTGGCTTGGGATAGGGATGGCAGCCTTGCTCGTGACGGGCTGCGGTGCGGCGACGAGCGTATCCAAACCGTCTGACGTTACAACAGGAATTTCATCGCATCCTGCTTCGTCCAGGGAAGTGACGGGGGTCAACGTGCTCCCGTCGCCACACGCCGTCTTAGGTTCAGAGACTTGGCACGGATTATCGTTTGTTCCAAGCTCGATGCTGCAAGTGCTTGAGACGGCGCGAGTCGAAACGGCATCCGGCCAGACCGTGGTTCTTCCGCTTGATCGGCCCGTCATTGTTTTCGCGCCGTGGTGCGAGTATTGCCACGAGCTGGCCCAGACCTTGAAGCAGGAAGGACTTTTGAATCAAGCCACATGGGTTGCCGCGGGGTTCGAGCGATACGAATATCCGATGACACAGAATGGGACCATGTTGCAACTTCCGATGCCTTTCACGCTGGCTGAGGCCCAACAAAAGGTCCAACAAGCGTTCGCCGCCTTGGGTGTGCCGATGCCGGAACGGGTCCTGTACGCGATGCCAGGGACCGCGCTTGCGAATGCGATCCGAGGCTTCCCAGACGTGTTCGTCCCGCACGATGGACGCTGGTATTTGCAGCCGGGTTACGTGGAAAACACAACGTTCTGGCGAGCCATTCTGGGGTAAGGAGGAAGAGAGGGCTTGACGGCGATCCTGGGGAGAATCGGACTGCGGATGGGGCTGCATCTCGCTCGCCGCCGCTGGCCGCTTCTTCTCCTTCTGACGATGTTTCTTGTGAGCATCCCAGGCTTGTTTTTCCTGCTCCTCTTTGTGGCGGTGCTCGCAGGTGGCAATGCGCTCAATACGGCGGTTCCCTCGTCGTGGAACGGGCAAATTCCAACGGATGTGTCCCCGGCAGACGGGATCCCGACGCTGTTTGTTTCCTACGTGCAACAGGCCAGTGAGACCTATCAGGTGCCCATGCAGTACGTCGCGGCGACGGCGCTTCACGAATCGTCCTGGGAACCGAATGCGTATGCCGACTACGATGGAAGCCACGCCATGGGCCTCATGCAGTTTGAGCCGGAGACCTGGAGCGGGTGGTCGGATCCGTATGTACAGGTCGACGAGCCGGATACGGACGCGCTTCGCATCCAGCAATACGGCGGCTACGGCGTAGATGCGGATCATCTCGAAGCGCCGATCGGCACGCCTGCCGAAGCAGCCTTGCAGCCTCAGGAACTCGCAGCGTTGAACGAACAATGCGCGGCAAATGGGGGGCAAGGGTGTGCACCCTACGCATCGCCCTACGACCCCGATGATGCGCTGAATGCTGGGGCGAAATACCTTCACATGCTCTATCTCATGTATGGGAGCTGGCCGAACGCAAGCGCGCACTACTATGGGTCCAGCGATGAAGCGGCGGTGCAGGATTACATCAACGCGCTCATGCGGATGACGGCTGCCTATGTGTTGGACACGCCGCCTGTGGCACTCGCAAACGGTGGGTATTGGCCGTTTGGTGACGCCAAGCTTACCTTTACCCCATCTCCGGCCGGATGGACGGTGCAGGCTACGCCTGATGACGGGAATGCTCCATTGGTGAGTGAATTCTTGCCGTCGCTTCCGATCTTCGCGCCTGCCTCCGGTACGGTGACTTGGGTTACGACAGGAAATCGAACGACCGTCACGTTGCCGTTGCCGGACGGCGGCAACCTTGCCCTACAATTCTCCTCCGATCAGGGGATGAAATGGGCGTTGGCCAAAAACCAATCGAACGGCCCAGTCTCCGCTGGGGACATTGTGGGATTTCTCAACGTGACGGAGCCGTTTCAAGTATCGAGCGACATCGCAGACCTTGATCCGGGGATCTCGGCGGGTGTGGTGACGCCCCCTGGGAATCCCGTTCACGCAGGAGTGTGAGGAGCATGCAAGAAGCCTATGTCCGTTTTCTTCAGCGCCTCGCCCAAGGCGCATCCTGGCGCGACGCGCACATGCAGTTTTGGCTCGATATGCGGGCATTCGGCGTGGAGGTCGAAACGCCAGACGGGGTGTTTGAACGCGGCGTGACCACGGGATCACCGGCATGGAAATCCCTGCTTCGTGTCCGCGAGCTCCACTGTGCGGATGGCCTCTATCGAGTCTACTTTCGCGGGGACCCGACACCGGAAGAGGAGCAGGCCGTTGAATTTGCCTTGGCGGCGGACAGTCTTCTTCACGACCACGAACGCTTGAAGCAGGAAGCCACGCACGACCCATTGACGGGATGCTTGAACCGCAAGGGGCTGCAAGAATGGTTTGAACGTCGGCAACGGCGGTACAACAACCTCGAATTTGTGCTGGTGCTCATGGACTTTGACAAGTTCAAGCGCCTGAACGACACCAAAGGCCATGCGAAGGGTGACGAGGCGCTGTGCGCGATTGCGCAAGCGCTCCAAGCCGAGAAGCGTGCGTCGGATGTCTTGGCTCGACTGGGCGGGGACGAGTTTGTGCTCATCTTTGAAGCGTGCGCGTGTCATGAAGGCATGGTGGATCGGTTGAGGCAACTCAAAGCGCGCTTGCCGCTCGAACAGTATGGCCTCGACATTACATTTGGCACGGCATGCTTTCCCAAGCACGGGGAGACCTTGGAACAACTGCTGGCGCACGCCGATTTGCATCTCTATCACGGCAAACATCGCGGCGGTGGCGAGATCGTGTGGGGGGACAGCGCCCATGGTGGAGCTTGAGATCGGGCAGGACGGCGCGATTGCAGCGGTTCGAGGCAACCTGGACGAACTCTTGGACTTTGCGCCCGACGAGATAAGGGGGTTGCCGAGCGCCTTTTTGCATCCGCAGATCACGGAAACGGGCCTTCACACGCTCTGGGTTCGGCGCAGGAATGGCGATCGGGCGCTGCTCCATGCGTTTTCCATCCCTCACGACACGCACACGCAAGTGTATCTCGCGCATGTGTTCGAGCAAGACACCATCCAGGTGAAGCTCGCCTACCAATCGGCGCTCTTTCGCGGTCTCGCGTTTGCAGCGGAGTACGGGGACCCTGAACTGCTAAACCATTTGTCGCGAGTCGAACGATACACGATCTGGATCGCCGAAGAGGCACTACGCTGGGAGCAGCCCGATGTGTCCCGCATTACCCTGGCTGCCTATGTCCACGATGTCGGGAAGTCGGCGATCCCGCGCGAAATCCTGTATAAGCCCGCCAAGCTGACCCCGGAAGAGTACAAGCTGGTGCAGACGCACACCCAAAAGGGGCGCGACGTGTTGGAAGAGGTCGAAAGCTATATTCAACAGGAGAACGCTTGGCTGTATGACGAGAAAAGCTGGCAGTGGGCCAAGGACGTCGCACTCCATCATCATGAAAACTGGGACGGCACCGGCTACCCCACGGGCGCGGCGGGCGAAGAGATCCCGCTGGTGGCGCGGGTGGTCAAACTGGTGGACGTGCTGGATGCGCTGTTGGAGGCGAGGCCCTACAAAGAGGGGTGGCCGCTGGAGCAGGTCAAGCGCGAGATCGACCAAAAGAAGGGCGTTGAATTCGATCCCCATCTCGCGGAGTGGTTGCTCGCGCAGGACTGGGCGTTCGTGCAAAACATTGCGACGGGAAAGAAGGGGTAGTCGATGGCGTATGCGCTCGGTGTGCTGATGGCCCTTGCGGTGCTCATCGGCGTGGTCGGGACGTACCTCGCCGATCAGGAACAGGAACGCCTGTTCCGTCAGTCCGTGCACGGTACGTTTCGGCGTCCGAAGCCCAAGCAAGGGTTTCTCGAAAGCCTGCATCAAAACTTGGTGTTTTTCGCGCGAGAGATCGGACATCCCGAGTGGGCGGACCTTGCGTATCGCGTGTCCTTCGCCATGCCGGTGCTGGTGTTGGCGTTGTTTCTGCTCCTCGGCCTCTACTGGGCTTTTCCATTCGCGGCGTTCGCGTTTTTTCTACCCTACGTGTATCTGAGTCGCCTATATAAGCGTGCACGGCTTCTGCTGAAGAAGCAGTTGCGTCAAGCGCGTCTGTTGATTGCGCTGCTCACGGAGGCGGGCGCGCCGATCGAACGCGGGATTCTGGCAGCGGAATCGGTCGCGAATTATCCGTTGAAGCCGTATCTTCGTGACGTGTGCATCGCGATCGGCGCGGCGGAGGGTATGGAAAACGTCTCGATGCGTGTGGAGACGGTAGTGGAAGCGTTTATGACCATGGCGGAGCGCCTGCGCTTGCCGGAGGCTACGCAGTTCGCGCAGCTTTTGTCGCAAGCGACACGGTATCACACGCCGCTTGTGGACATGATGCTGACGTCGCTTGAAATCGAGGAACGCATCCGCGATGCGGAGGCCGAACATCTCCACAATTCGGCGGTGGCTAAGATCGGCCTCATCTCCACGTTGGGGATGGGGATTCCGGTCTTCGGCTATATCTTCTTCGCGGTCCTGTCGTACGCGATGAAACTCTTCGCGAGTGGTTTTGGCGTCGGGATCGCGTTTTGAGTTCGTTTTTGCATGACACCCCTCCTAGGGATAGGAGGGTTTTTTAATGCCCTCGGAAGGGAGTGTGAAGTCTCATGCAACGCCTCCTCAGTTGCGTGATTCGCAGCCCCACGTTTTGGCGTGGGCGTCGAGCCGGGACGGGCAGCACGATTAACCTGGTGAGCATCTTCTTGATGATCGCCGGGATCGGCATGGCGACCGGCACGGCTCTGTTGTTGTCGAACACGCTGCAGCACGGCGTTGTTCCTGCGGCGTTGAAGGCGTTTATGGCGATGTTTGGTTCGTAAACCGACGAAAGGGGAATCTGTGAACATGACCACATGGGTACGTTCGCACTTGCTGCGCTGGCGAAAGGCAGGCCCCGAACAGTCGAACTTGAATCGAACCCTCTTCATGATCTTCGGGATCCTGCTTACGATCGCTCTGTTCACGGTGCTTGGGGTGTTGCTCTTCCACGGATTCAACACCGCCAAGTCCTCTGGGGAGAACGCGCTGAACTCGATCACGCAAAGCTCGGGGACGGCGTCTTCGGGCGGCTATTCGGCCGGTTACTCGGGGAACGGCAACTTCACGCTGCCGAACTTCAGCTCGACGTCGGGAAGCACGGGATCGTGAAGTGGCGAAGGGTGGGCGTGACCATGCGCTCACCCTTTTTTTGGAGGAACGGAGTTTTTGGACGGCGGGTCTGGAGGTGAGCGCGCATGAGATGGTTACGAGGCGGTACGGGCGTCAGTACGTTGTTCGCAGGACTGGTGACCACGGGGGTCGGGTTGGTGATCCTGGGTCTGATTCTGACCTTCACGTCCTTGATTCACGTCCGGAGCATCCTCGTGACGGCTGCGGAGAACGGCGCACGGGTGGCGGCGATTACCGGAGATGCGTCTGCGGCGGAGCAAGCGGTTGAAGACACGCTGCAAGCCTCGGGGTTGCCGCTTACTTACAACGGGCAAACCCTATGGAGCGCTTCGTCCACGGAAGTGAGCGCGGATGTGTCGACACCCGAGGCACAAGTGACGGTGCAATACGATGCGCCGTTTTTGTTTCCGGATCTGTTGGCGGCGATTGGTGCACCGAACAGTTTCCCAGCGACGATCCCGATGTCCGTCACCGCCTCGGATGTCAACGAAGCGTACTTCACCTCCAGTTGAGGAGGCGAACTCTCTTGGCCGTAGCCGAACTGTTCAAAGGGCTGGTCTATACCACGATCGGGTTGCTGCTCTTGACGGTCATGATGACGTTCGGGGCCACAGTGGCTGGATATTTCGAGTTGCGCGCCGCAGCGGAGGCGGCGGCGTGGTCAGCGCAGTCGCAGATTCAACAGGAAGTGGTCAACTCATCGGGGGTACAGGGCTATTTCACGACGACACTGCAGACCGTCGGAGATCCTGTACAAGCTGCGCAGCAACAGTTTGAAGCCAGCGCACAAAGTGAACATCTGTCCAACCTGTTTGACAACCTTCAAGAGAACGCCACCGTGAACAACGAAGAAGTCACCGTCACCGTAAGCGGTACGTTCCATGTGCCGTGGATCCAGGAAGCGACCCAGGCGATCTTCGGCGGAGCGTTCACCACGGATTTTCAGGTGCCAATGACGGTCAGCGTCACCGGGGGAAGTGCATGATGTTGCGCATCGGTGTTCAGGCGTTTGCGGCAGGCGTTCTTCTTTGGAACGCTTGGCGATTGGGGCATGTGCCACCCTTTTGGCCGTTTGCGGCGTTACTCGTCGTCGAAGCTATGATGCTCCTTTGGAACTTGATCCAACGTCCCAAGGAGATCCATCGCGGCTGGTGGGCATGGGCGGCGTCCGTTGGGATCGTTGTGTTTCCGGTGGTTGTGGCGTTTTGGGTTCACGGCCCGATTCATGAATCTTTGTGGCGTTTCGGTCTCTCCTATAGTCTGCAACTCCTGGCGCTGTTGCTTGAGGTATGGGCGCTCACTGCGCTTCGGCTCTGTTTCTCGCAACTCGCCGAGGCGCATTGTGTGGTGCGAAGCGGACCTTATCGTTATATTCGCCATCCGTTGTATCTCGCGTATTGCATTGGGATGTTCGGAAGCTGTATCGGTGTGAACCGACCGGTATTGTGGGGGCTTTGGTTACTGTTTGTGGGTATGGAGGTCTTGCGGGCGCGAGCGGAGGAAGAAGTGCTGGCAGGCGTGTTTCCGACTTACCGGGTGTACCAGACGGAAACGGGCATGTGGTTTCCGCGTTGGCGAGGAGGCGGTGAACGTTGCTGAATGTGGAACACACCTTCATGGGCGTGGCGGCGGTGGGGCTTGGAGCCGCCGCAGGCTATGGCGTATGGCGGGACAAGGACAAAGTGCAGGCGGAGCGCAAACGTTACGAGGGACAGCCCAAAGCGCTCATCCCTCGGAGTCATCACACGTACGACCTGCGCGAAGCCAGTGCGTGGCTCGCTCGTTTGTCTCACTTTCGCCGAACCAAGGCGGAGCGTCGAAGCAAAGGGCCGGTGTGGTTTCGCTTTCGTATCGAGAAAGATGCGAACGGAGACGTTTGGTTCTGGCTCATTGTGCCGGAAGATCGCGAGCAAGGCGTGAAGGGGACGCTTTCACCCACGTTGGAGCTGCACGAAGTGCCAGAAGAACGAAAACCGACCATCCGCCTGAACCCGAAGGTGCGGATGGAGGTCACCGCTCGACACGCACTCTTGCCGTTTGCGCGAGATGGCAAGCGGGATCCGCTGGTGACGCTCCTTCGGGCGATGGGCAAGAACACGGCAGTCGAAATCGCGTTCAGCCCCATGGAGGAGGGCGAGGCGTTACGGCGGGTGAAGCGGGAACATCAGCGCCTTGATCCCGAACTGCGTCAATCCGGGGCGAATCCGTGGGCCAAGATCGCGGCGGATACAGCGGCGGAACTCGGTGCGGCGTTCACGGGCAAATCCGCCAACAAAGGGGCAACTTCCAAACCCCAAAAGCCGCGAGTGCTTCCACACCAAAAGCGGCAGATTGGCGGGATCGTGCAACGGTACGAAGAGTTAAGCGACCTGTTTCACGTCACCATGCGCTTTGAGGGCGACGAGAAGCATCGGGCGCAGCCGTTCTTTCAAGGGATGCTCGGCGCCTTGCGGGATCTGGCGGCGGAAAATCAACTCGTAGCCTCGAAATCCCTGAAGCCGTTTGTCATGTCGGCGGATGAATTGGCGCAACTCGTGCATGTGCCGTCTCCAGAAACCTGGCCGCAGATGCCGATCATTCGAGAGCACGCAAAAACACTGAGAGACGACGAATTTGCAGAAGGCGTGGCCATTGGCTATCTGCGTCACCCGACGCAAGCCTCGCGGTTGGTGCGCATCCCGTATGCACAATTCACGCGCCACTTCCTGATGACGGGCATGACGGGCGCCGGGAAATCGACGACGCTCATGTTCTTGCTGCAGTCGATTTTGGACGACTGGGTGCAACAGACGCCTGGGAATCCCAAGCCTGGACTCACGCTCATAGACCCGGCGGCGGAAACGACGCTCATCTTCCTGTCGCGTCTGCAAGCGGCCTTGCCGAAAGACAGTCCGCTGTGGAGGAAGGTTCACTATATCTCGTTTTCCAACCGCGACTATCCGGTGGCGCTGAACCTGCTTCAGGTGCTGACCACGGAGGCCATGGTGGCCACCCTGGGCAAGGCCTACGGGGGCGGCGCGCGTATCGACGAGATCATCGACATGTGTGTGCAGGCGTTCAAGGAAGACGACGAGGTGCAGCATGTCCTCGCAGGCATGATCCCGATGCTGAAAGACGAGAACTGGCGGCTGCAAGTCCTGCGCCGGCTGAAATCACCCTTGGTGCGCACGTACTGGGAGCAGACGTTCCCGGCGCAAGCGAAAAACCCCGACTACTACGCGCCGGTCGAACGCCGCCTGCGTCCCTTCGTGACGAGCAGCACCGCCCTTTACTTCGGGCAACCGGAGTACGCCTTGCCGATTCGCGAGTGGATGGACGAAGGACATATTTTGCTCATTGACGTGAAGGCGCTGAGTGGGGAACTCATGAGCCTCATCATGGGCGGGCTCATCGAGCAATACTACCAGATCGCGCTGACACGCCCAGAAAGCACGTCACTCACGCATTTCCTGCTGGTCGATGAGTGTCACCGCGTGCAGACCGACATCATGGCCAAGATCATCGCCGAGACGCGCAAGTTTGGGCTGTCGCTCGGTATGATCACGCAGTCGGTGGAGCAATTCAGCGGGGAACTCAAAAAGGCGATCAAGGACGTGCTGGGGAACTTCTTCTCGCTCCGCGTGGGTGCGGACAGCGCGCGGATCATGGCGGACTTGACGCAAGGACATTTCACGCCGGAGTACCTGCGCGCGCTCCCGGACAACGTGGCTGCGGTGTACACGATTGTCGGTGGCAAGGCGCACTCCTGCGAAACACAAGCGCCGCCGCCGGATGTGTATGAAGGTTTTGCGCCCAACGCCAAAGTCGTGAATTTCTTCGACAAGCCCGCGCTACGCAAGCGGTACGAGGAACTTCGCGCCTTTGGCTACGAATTGCAGAAGGAATTGGGCCGCCCCGCCCATGAAGCGGAAGAGCGGCTCAACTTCTACCTGGAGCACGGGTACTGGCCGGATGGCGAGAAAGCACAAGCATCCAAACGTAAGCGTCAGCGGGGACTGACAGCCCATGATTTGTATGGCTGAAATGCCGCTCCACTTCGGGGCGGCGTTTTTGCCTTACACCACGAGAATTTGTGAGGAAGGAATCGAGATGGAATCATCATGGCGTGCAAAACCGTACACACTGCACATCTACATTCGGGATCCGACGCTCATTGCGTGGCTCGAAAGCCTGCCGAAGCGCCAACGTTCTCGGGCGATTGAAGCCGTGCTGCGGCAAGGGCTTGAGCGAGCAGATCCTGAACACCTGAGTGCAGACGTGGAGGCATGGGCGAAGCGCATCGCGGACGAGGTATTGAAAGGGATCCAGGCACGGCAGAGCGTTGTGGCCGCACAACCGCCACAAACTCCGAAATCGCCGGAGATACCCCGCAACCCGGTGACGGCGTTCTTGCAGAGGTGGGATCTGGATTGATTTTGTCGTGGCGAGATAGCGAGTTTCCGCCCGAGCAAAAATTGTTGGGTGTGGTGTATGACGCGGGCGTGATCCTGCGCTCCGATGTCTCGTTTCTCTTGGGGTGGAATCAAAACACCCTCAAGAAATATATCCGTCGCGTCCGAAATGCGCATTCCGAACCGTTTCTCCGTGGAGGATGGACGCATAACCGCACTGGCTATGCGCTTGTGCTGACAGAAGCAGGTGTGCGGTATGTGCACCAGATGCTGAGGATAGACGGGAAACCGGTGACCATGGATGCCTTGTGGAATCATGCGCTGGGGTTGAATGCCGTTTTAATGCGCTATCTACGCACCCACGGATTTGAGGATGTGCGCTGGTTCAACACACGAGAGGCAACCGATGAACTCTGGTTTTTGCGCAAACTTGCGACCGGGGCGGCAGACACGGATTTGCGCGCTTCAGCCATTCGTCCAGACGCGGCCCTTCGCACATCGAACGGCTTTTGGTGGGTGGAATTTGACAATGCCACGGAGACATCAAGGCAGTTGTGGCGCAAATACCAAATGTACATCACGAATCTTTCAGAACTTGACGAGTCCTTTCGAAACGTGGTGTGGGTCACGAAAAACGAAGCACGACAGCGGAGCATGGAAATGATTTGGACACAGATGCCAGAGAACAACCTACGCATGCAATTTTTTGTCGAAGGGAAGGAAACGTTCGAAGGATGAAAAACCGTGGAATTATTGTAGAAAAACTATATATTCACTGGAGAATCATTGTACCCTATCGAAATCGATACAGTCTGGAGTGGTGCTCATTTGCGAGCTGAATTAGTCCTGATAAATTTCAACAGCGCCGCCGTGCTCTGCATCTTGGCGGTGTGCGCTGTGACCGACGTCCTTTACCGCCGGGTGAGTGAGACGTTTCTCGTGGTGTTCACCCTAGGGATGCTCGTGATCGACAGGGCAGTCTTCCATGCCCCTTGGTGGTTCATGCTCACCATGCTCCTCTGTGGTGTGAGCCTCGGTGCGCTCTGGTGGATGGTGGATCGTGACCACGCGCTCGGGGATGCGGAGATGGTCGGGGTGATGGGGCTGGGCCTCGGCGTCCTGGCGCTCGTGCCCCTGTTTCTCGCCCTGCTCCTGGCCTTGGTAACCCGACCCCTGTGGCCTGTGTTGGCAGGCCCTCAAGTCAACGCTGAAGAACGCCAGTTGGCTCCAATGGGCGTGTATTTTTTCTTGGGGTTGGTCTGCACCATTCTAGCAAGTATGGCGGTTTTACGGCCATAAACGAGAGGTGAACAGCCGATGTGGCGCTGGCGACGTGCAGGACCGGAAAACATGATGCCACGCATCCTGATTCTGATCTTTGCGATTCTCATGACAGGAGCAGGAGTGGCCGTATACTGGGTGTTGACAGCTCACGGCAGTTCACAAGCCACACAAACGCTGGATGGCGATGCCTACGAACTGTGGGGTCAGCATAGCCCGGCGTACACTGTCGCCGTCAACGAGGGCAATGCGGTGGTTTCGGAGACGGGCGTCATCGGGATGGCGCTCTCGCTCACCGGGAACCCGACGCAGCTTTTGGTGGGGCAATCCGCGACATTGACGGGGAACGCAAGTGAATCGACCAACGGATACACGCTTGGGATCTACGATGAGACCACGGGACAGTGGGTCACGGGTGGCAGCGAACAAACGATCTCAGCCAGTGTGAGCCAACAAGCGCCTGGCACGCATACCTACGTGCTTTACCTTGGGACACCGGGCGGGTCGCCGATCCAGTCGTCGTCACCCGTGCAGATCACGTGGGAGGCGTACCAAATCAGCATCCAAGCTTCACCGTCTCCGGCCTATATCGGTCAGACCATCACCGTGAGCGGGCAGGTCACGGCTGGCGGCAGCGGCGTGCCGAATATCCCTGTGTCGTTGCAGGCAAGCGGCGGGAACTTGGCAGCGGCCAACGTCACGACCAATGCGCAGGGGCAGTGGTCGACGACGTTTTCGGCGACGACACCGGGCACTTACACGCTCACGGCGACCGTCTATGGTCAAAGTACGACCACAACCGTACAGGTTCAGGGCGCCACGGCGGTGACACTCACGGCGACGCCGGTTTCCACCGCGCCGGGCAACACGACGGTGACGCTCACCGCACAGGCCAACGCACCCCTTGCGCCGAATCAGACGCTGTCAATTGTGGATGTGACCACAGGACAGACGATCGCCGGGCCGTCCAATCAGCAGACCCTCACGACGACGTACACGCTGTCCCAAGGCGCGACGAACCAGTTTATCGCGTACCTGAACACGAACTGAGCCGCCTTCGGGCGGCTTTTTTCGTTTTGCCTTACACTCTGCGATCGAATGAGGAAGCCAACATCAAAAGGTGGGGGTCCATGATCACCATAAGTGCGCTCTGTATGCTGCTCTGGTCGTTTTATCAGAGACTTTCGCACAAGCAAGGTTCAGTTCCTATGACTGCAAGATTCACACAAAAATACGCCCTGATATGGCTGGCGTTTATCACGCTCGTTTGGATCATCACAGGCACTTGGTATTAAGCATGTCGAACTTACCACAAGGTACCGACGAGGGGATGGAATTCAACGTGCACATCATGCGGCGGATTATAAACTTTTTCCCTTTGCCTCTGATAGGCCCAAAGCCCTATCATGTCTATGATAATTCTTCCCTATTTGAATTTGTTTTCTTAATGACGTTTTGGTATTTAGGTATTTTAGGTTTTGTGCTCGTGGAAAGACTTTCTTGCGATCACGCCCACGATCACAGCGGTGATAGGATACAGGGTAGAAATGAGGACCAAGAGAAGAAGAGAAAAGAAAGACCAAATCGACGATATTTGTAGGTGGAAATGAGACTCCGTTTAATATTCCCCATAATTTCAGAATAAGTACAGACACCGTTGCTAGGATCGTTCCGCAAGTAAGAACAATAAGTTGTAAGACTGAGATGGGAATCCTGGATAACAACTTTTCTCTTTCTATCCCAGATGCGAATATAAATAATTCTGTAATGGCTTCAATAAACCATTTCATCATCGTCGACATCACACCGAATCATCATCATCAGTAATTCGTGTTGCAATCCGTATCATCATACCGAAGTTATTCGTGGCAAACTGCTTCATTCCTTCTGCACATGATGAAAATGTTCGTATCCGCCGCCTTCGGGCGGCTTTTTTGTTTTTGCATGCCACGCCTCCATGAAGTGAAGGGAGTGGTCTTGATGAACAAGACGGAATTGGTTGAGGAGATCGCAGCCCGGACAGGTTTGAGGAAATCTCAGGTCTGGCAAACCTTGAATTCGTTCTGCGAGGTGGCCACCGAGCGGCTGCAAGCGGGCGAGGATGTCGCCGTGCCTCCGCTTGGCAAGTTTCGCTACGTGGTGCGCGCCGCGCGGCAGGGGCGGAATCCGAAAACGGGTGAAACCATCGAAATCCCCGAAAAAGCGACGGTGCGCTTCCTGCCGTCAAGCGCGCTGAAGGGACGTGTGAATTGATGCGGGTGTACCTGGCATTGGGGGACGCCGCCGCGGAAGCGTGGATTCGTGCCACGCTTCCCTCGGTGGAGTGGGTGGACGACTTCGACGGTGCAGACCTGGCGCTCGTGACCCAATTGGCATCGGCCAAGGCGGCGCTGCAGGCACGGGTGCCTGTGAAACTGGTGGCGGGCACCCAACAGATTGCGAAAAAAGCCCGGCAACTTGGCATCCCGGATGAACGCGTGATGGTCGTGCCTGTGCTCAATCAACTGACGGCGGCGCAGGTGCTGGCATTCATGGTGCGTGATCTCGATTCTCCGCCTGTGCGGTATACGCCTGCGCCGTTCAAGGTGCAGGTGATGTCGAGCCGACAGGCGGGCGGGACGTTTGTGGCGTGGAACCTGTTCCATGTCCTCTTGACGCGCGGCGTCAAGGCCAAACTTCTCAGTGCTTCCAGCGCCAGCCCACTTGCGACGTGGGTTTCGCCGCCGTATCGAGACATGGTGTTCGGCGCAACCGAGGCGGACGGCGGGGAGGTCTGGGTAATCGACACGTCCGACACCACGGTGCAGCTCGATGTGGACGCCGTGATCCTGGTGCAGGATTGCGATCCCGCGAAGGCCCTTCCTGCACTGAACGATGACACGTATTGGCTCGTAGTGAACCGCGTGCCGTACGGGCTTGAAGTGGGTTCGGAAGCGCACATGGTCATCCCCGATTTTGGCGCAGCGGCGTATGAGGCCATGACGACCGGGGTTCCGGTGGCTGCCAAGCACACCTCGTTCGCCTCGGCCATGTGGGAACTTTGGCTGGCCATCGATCAGTACGAGCGCAACATTCGTCTCGATGTGACGCTGAGCGACCACGAAGAAGAGCGCGCCGCTGAGGCGAACGAGGGTTTTGTCATAGACGATGACACGGCGGTCGGCGAAGTCGGCGAAGCCGAACCTGTCGGCTTTGTTTTGGATGAGTAAGGGGGTGAAGGGACCTTATGCTGGCGCTGCTTTGTGCGAACGGGGCAGAAGAGATCTTAGCACAGTGTGACGGGATCTTGGACGTTCGGCTTGTGACGGCCATGAGCGAGTTGCGGCGGTATGTGGCCACAGGGTACGTGGAAGGGATCTTGGTGGATGTGCGTTTGGGGGTGACGGCGGCGGTGCGGGAACGGTTGCCGCAGATCCCTGTGTACGAATTCACCGTGCCGTTTGATCTGGCGGCGGCCATGCGCTGGGAAGAGCAACTGCGCGTGCAGAAGAACGCCTCCACAGCCTCGCCGACACCTCTTGAGACCACGGTGGAGCCGTCCGCAGCGTCTGCACCGCCTACGACCGTGCCACCCTCACAGGAGAAGGCACCACAGTCGAGCGTCCAACCGACGAACATGTCTCGCGTGGAGCCCCCGATGTCCACCGCCGTGTCCGAACCGTCTGTGTCGCCTCACAATCCAGTCGAAGCGCTTCGGCACACGTCGACGCCCGTCGTGCGCCGACGCACCGTGCCCGTGCTCATGCTGGACAGTCCCAAGGGCGGCGCGGGGCGCTCGACGCTCGGCGCGCACACCGCGTATTACGCCGCGTTGCGCGGGAAGCGCGTCGCGGTGATTGACCTTGACGTCAACGGCGACATCGCGCAAAAGTTCGGCTTTGCCGATGCCGAGGATGTGCGCGGTTGGCGCGGCGGATCGGTGGAGGAGGCCGTGCGAGATGGGGTGTGTTTATTGCACGAGTCCGGACTTCACATCTTCCCGTCGCCGCAAAGCCCGGAGGTGGTGCTCCAGTCCCCGGAGGATGCGGAGTATCTGGTGAACCTGTGCCTCGAAGAGATGGATACGGTACTGCTTGACATGCCGCAGGGCTGGACCCCGATCCATCAGGCGGTGTTGCCGTATACCACGAAAGTCATGCTGGTGGTCAACCCCGCCGTCGACCAGTTAGCCAGAATCCAGGAACATGCGGACAAACTCGCATTCTCGGGGCTGGATGCGTCTGTGGTCTCAGCCTTCGTGAACAAGTCCAAGCGTGTGCGGGCGGATGAACGCGCCATGCGGCAGTATCTGACGCCCTACACGGTGCGCGCCGTGGTTCCGTTTGACCCCACGATCGACAAGCGAGGGGGGCTGAACGGCAAACGCATTGTGCAGGCGATGAAGCCGTTTTGGGATGAGGTGTTCGAGTTTTCGGCGGTCAAAGCCAAACGCCGTTGGTTTGGCATCCGCGCTTGATGCCATCCAGTCCTCATGAAGATAGGGAGGGGTGAACCGTGAAACGGACGGTCCTCGGTGCATGGATCGGTGGAGCGTTGTGCTTGACGTTTGCCCCCGTCGTTGGTGCACAAACCGTGCAAAGCAACACCGTGACGGTCACGGCGGGGCATTACGTCCAGACGGGCACTCAGACCATCCCCGAAACGGTCACGGTGCCACAGCAACAATGCCAAAACGTACAGGTGCAAACAGGAGTAGAGACCGGGCAGTGCGCTATGGGGTACTATACTTTCTATGAAAATGGTGTTTTGGAAGGTAGTAGTTTTAATTACTGTCCATCAAATGCAACCTTAGAATATATAATTACGAGCATAGCGAGCAATGGATATGCAAATGTTTATAACTATTCAATTCCTATCTATACCACAGAACAACAATGTCAGACGGTGTACGTGCAACAAACGCAATATGTGACCCAGCCAACCTACTCGTGGGTTCCCACGAGTGTGTCCTGATAGCCGAAAGGGGTAACCAAGATGATCGTTGGTGTGGATTTGGGATACGGATGGATCAAAGCCACCGCCGGGGAACGCCAGGTACGATTCCCGGCGGTGGTTTGTGATGCGCATGATCTCATCATGACCGAGCTGTTTCAAGCGCCGGAGTATGAAGCGCACCTCGAAACGGCATCTGGCGCTCGGCGGGTGTTTGTCGGGGAACTGGCGCGGCGCGAAGGGGTGACGGCGCTCAATCTGGCAACGAAGAAGTACGAGGACGCGGATACGGAGGCCCTGTGGCTGGTGACGCTCGCACTCCTGGCGCAGGAAGGAGAGCCGCTGCATGTCGTGACCGGCCTGCCGCTCGCGCACTTCGAATCGCAACGGGAAGCGTTGAAGGAGCGCCTGCTGCACCTGCGCGGACGAGTGACCGTGCAGGATCGAACCATGGAGGTCGCGCCGCAAAGCGTGCGTGTGATCCCGCAGGCAATGGGCGCGATGATCGGCACTCTGCTCGATCCGGTCACGATGGAGCTCCGCAATCCGGCCTGGATCGAGCAAGGAGGCTATCTGTTGCTGGTGGACGTGGGCACGCGCACCACGGGCTTTGTCACGTTTGAAACGCAACCGGAGCTGCGGCTGGTGAGCCGCTTGTCGGATTCTGTGGACGTCGGGGTGCACGACTTGTATTTGGCGCTGGCTGGAGTCTTCCGTCAGCGCACGGGAGAAACGCCGTCACTCTCAGATCCTCTCTACGATGAACTCTACGCGCGCGGCGAGGTGTACTACGGCGGGCACACGGTCTCGGTGGAACCGGAGCGGTCGAAGCACATCGAGCGCATGGGGCAGCTCATCGCGCGGCGCATCCAAGAGCATCTGGGGGCGGATGGGTTGAAGCGCATCCACACGGTGTTCCTTGCGGGCGGTGGGTATCGCATGGCGCAGGGCGTGTTGCAACGGATGTTCCCGCACGTCCATCTGGTGCCGGACCCGCAAATGGCAAACGCCGAAGGCTATCGGCTCTACGGCTTGGCGCGGATCGGAGGGTGAGGACACATGACACTGCGAAAGCAATCGATTGTGCGCATTCCAGGACACGAACTGTATGGATACGAACTGCTATTGGCACACCCCAAAGACACGCTGGGCCTGATGGCGGAGGCGGGACTCCTCGGGGATCTCGACCGGTACATCCTCGAAACAGCGCGAAGCCTCGCCAAGACGGAGCGCACTCGCATCTTCGTCAACGCGACGTCGGAGCTCCTCTCGAAACAGCGCCTGCCGTTTTCAGAATGCGACGATCTCTCAGGCGTCGTGCTGGAGATCACCGAGCGCAGCCGCCTCGATATGGAGGCGGTTGCTGCGTATTTGGCCCCGTTTCGCGCGCGCGGGCTGGAGGTGGCGCTCGATGATTTCGGCACCGGTTTTAACGGGCTGTCGCGCTGGGGCACGCTGCGCCCGGATTACATCAAAGTCGCCCTGACGAACGAGATGGCGCACTTTTTTCCCTTGTTGCGGCGCGCGGCGGAAGAGCTTGAAGCCACCATCATCGCGGAGCGCGTGGAGACGCCGGGGCAGGAGCGTTGGCTACGGGAACTCGGGATCGGGTTCGGCCAGGGATTTCTGTACGGGAAGCCGACGCCCGTGGTGACGACCTCATGAAGATCGTCGGGTTTGCGGGATTCGCGAAAAGCTTTTTGGCCTGGAACCTCGCGGGTGCCGTCGAGTCGAGCGTGATCTACGCCGACCCTCGCGCGCCGTATCGCGTCTGGAATCGCCATATCCGCATCTACGAGCACTGGCTCGACGTCAAACGCCTGCAACCGTCGCCTGCCTTGGTGTGCGTGGATCACGAGGAGTCCGACGTGACGCCGGAAGTCGTGGTGTACGGCGTGACACCGGATTTGGCGCGCGTGCAAGCCGCGATACGCACCTTGCAACAGGCGTCGCGCCCCACCGTGTTGGTGCTTGTGGGCTACGAAGACACCGGGGTGCCGTGGATTTTCCCGGCTGAATTTCGACCGACGCTCATCCTCCCGTGGGACATGCGTCAAGCCACCTGCGCGCTGGTCGGGGCGCCGCTGACACGCCGCGATCCAGCGTGGCGGGTCAAGTTCGAGACGTTGTGGAGGGAGATCCAACATGTGGCTTCTATGTGACCACGACCCGATTCGCGGCGAGCGGTTGCACCGATACCTGGACAAGCAGAACGTCCCTTCGCAGATCGCCACCAAGGAAGACGAGATCCCGGAGGCGTCCTCCGCGTACAAGCTCGCCTTGTTTCTGGGTGAGTGGAATCCGGCGACGGTGCGGCGCGTGAAAGAGACGCTGGGGGTCTCGGTCCTCTACTGCACCGCCGAGAACGTGCGCCCGGAACGGTTTGAGGAACTGCGGCAACAGGGGTATGACGACGTGGTACCGTACCCGCCGGCCGTCGATTACGTGCGGCACTGGGAGCGCACGGCCTCAGACGAGGAACGTGGCGGAACCACCGCGCTCGAAAAGCTCGTGGCGGTGCGGCGCAAACGCTCCTATGAACCTCGTGAAACCGCGCCGTTCGCGCCGCCGCCTACGCCGATCACGCGGAAGGCGAAGGTGATTTGCATCACGGGGGTCAAGGGCGGAGTCGGCAAGACGACCACGGCTGTCCTCCTCGCCAATGCGCTGGTGGCGAAAGGGAAGCGGATTGTGGTGGCGGAGCTCGACCCTTACGGGAATCTCGCAAATCTGTTCCGCCTGGAGCGCACGGTCACGGCGGATCGGTATGAGACTTTGCCGGATGCGCTCACCGAGCCCGAGTTGGAGCAAAACATGCTCAGGACCCCAGCGGGATGGTGGCTTATTCCCAAAGGGGATCGACCGCTTGGGTTGAGCAAAGACGGCGTATCCCGGCTGATCCACTTGGTGGGGATGTACGCCGACGTTCTGATCGTGGACACGCATGCCGGGCACCTCGTTTCCACGGTCATCGCCATGCGCGAGGCGGATGTGGTGTTGGGGATCACGACGACCGACCGCACGACGTGGACGGATCTACGCGCCTTTCTCCAAATGAGTGAGCGCCCGGCCTATCTCGTGCTGAACCGCGTCCGGGAACGCCCGCGTAAAGCGGTGTCTGTGGGCGCGTTTTTACAGCGGGAAATCGGCTTTCGGGTTGCGGCCATCGTCCACGAAGACGACACGCTCTATCGCCGGGTACAACAGGGTTTAACGCCGCTTGGCTCCCGGAAGACCAACGCTAAGATCCATCAACTTGTGAACACGCTCTCGATCACCTCAAAGGAGGCGAAACCTCGTGAAGCGTAGCGCGTTTTTGTTGACCGGTGTTGGCCTTGCGTTGGCCGCAGGTGCGCTTTTCGCCGTGGGATATCGTCTGACCACGGCGACGGTGCCGGTCCTCACAGCCAGCACAGCTATCCCGGCGGACACTCCCATGCAGGCGGATGAACTGACCACCACGCGCGTCCCCAGGCACTTCGCGGAGCAGGCTGGGCTTATCACTGATCCGCCCTCTGCGCTCGTCGGACACTATCTGTCGGTCTCGACAGTGCCCGGCGAGCCGATCAGTGCGAACATGATCTCCACGACGAACGATCTGCAGGCCCTCCTCAATCAGTACACCGCCGCCCACGGAGAACAGGGTGTGCTGATGGACTTCACGGCGAATACGGCGCTGGCGAACTTGGTGGAGCCGGGGCAGACGATCGCGATCACCGTCACGCCCCAGGGACAGGGCGCAGTGCCCCAGCTCTATCCGGTGTATGTGCTGTCGGTGTCGGTGCCGCAGCCAAGCAACAACTCGTCTCTGGGCGGTTCGTCCTCGTCGTCGAAGGTGATCTATCTCTTCATCCCGATGTCGGAGTACGACGCGGTGGCCGGAGCGATTCTGTCGGGCAGCGCGCATGTGGTATTCATGCCGAGCGGCATGACGCTGCCGAACGTGTCATCTCCATCGTCTGCGCCGTCGACATCCACGGGGCCGTCCGCATCGTCGTCCAATACCACCTCCGGGACCAATAGCAACCCGACGGCACCCGTCATGCCGGGCAGCACGCACATCTCGACTTCTTCATCGACACCCGCCACGCCGTCGCCATCGGTGCAGCACAAAGCAGTCCAACCCAAGCACAAATGAGGTGATTTGCATGTCCGTCAATGTGCGAGACATCGAACAAATACAGCAGCATATGGAACAGATGCTCAAGGGTGATCCGCGGGAAGACCAGGAAGGGTTCTACGAAGAAGTCAACCAATATCACAAACGACTCATGGAGGCCATTCGCCGGAGGCAGGAATGGTGGCGGGATCTCCCGCCCCGCCGCGCGGCGTATGCGTATCTCGGCAAGGTGGCGGGTGAAGTCGGCATCCCGCCCAAGTACCGCGAGTACGTCATCACGATGGCGCTGAACGATATGTACTCGTATGGGAAAATTCAGCATCTTATCGACGATCCGCTGGTCTCCGACATCCAGGTGTATGGAGACCACTTCACGTTCTACACCAAGGCGGGGAAGCGGCATATCTCCACGGAAGGCTTCATGACGAACGAAGAGGTCTACGCCTTCGTGCAGAAGAAGCTCTCCGGGACGAATTACCGCTTTGATATGACGAACCCGTCCACCGACGCCATCCTGCCGGACGGATACCGCATGCACGTGGTCGGCGGCCCGGCGGGGTGGACGCTGCCCGAGGACGAAGACGGCAGGCGGCTCGAAAAGGACTGCCTGATCGTCACCATCCGCAAGCCCCTCCGAAACTTCACCTTGGAGGAGCTGCATGCGCTTCACACCTTTGACGACCTGATCTTGCTCTTCTTCCAGTGGATGCAGCGCCTGGCTCGCTCGTTTGTTGTGGTCGGCGGTACCGGCTCTTCAAAGTCGACACTGATGGCCGCACTGCTTGGGCTGGTGCCGCGGGACAGGCTTTCGTGCATCATCGAGGAGATGCCGGAACTTCAGCCGCTCTGCGCCTGGGCCGCTAGACTCTACGAGCGCGCGCCGAACGCGGAAGGGCGAGGCGCTGTGCGGATGGCGCAGCAGATCGTCAACACCTTGCGGATGATGTTCGACAACGTCTATATCGGCGAGGTGCGAACGACGCCTGTCATCTGGGAGTACTTTCAGGCCGCAGCGACCGTCACGTACCAAACGGGCACGACATTGCACGTAGCGGGCTTCGCACACGCGGGCGCGGCGATCCGGCGCATGGCGGCGCTTTTGTCCAGCCACGAGTCTCGGCCCACTCCGGCGATGGTCGGGGATCTCATCACGATGGGCGTGCGCAACATCATCAGCATGCGCTCGGTGCCGGAGAAAGGCGGGAAGCGTGTGGTGGAGATCGCCGAGGTTCTGCCCTATGAGCCGCGCGAGCAGCGCATCCCGTATGTGGTCATCGCGAAGTGGGATCCGCGCACGGATGCTTGGGTGTTCAACGGCATCACGGAACAGATGGCCGAAGAAGCCCACCTTCTGGGGCACACAATCGCTGAACTCCCGATCCAGACGAATCCCGAAGTGCATTACGTATACCTGTGATGGGGAGGGGCAGAAGCATGATCGGACAATTGAGTGGTGTCCTGATGGCGCTCGCGATGCTCTGCTTCTTCATCGAAGCCGACTTGCGCCGCGCGCACGAGGAAACGCTGTGGTTATCGTCCATCCGCGAACGCTACCAAGACACGTCCTCCAAGATCCAACGGTTTAAGGCATTGCAACGCCTGAGGTTCGAAGCGCAGGAGGCGGGCATTCGCATGTCCGCCTTGCTGCCTATGGCAGTATTCGCGTTCGTGGCCCTTTCTGTTCTCCTGAGTTTCGCAGAGAAGTCAGTGTTGTTCGGGGTCCTGGTGAGCCTCGGCGGCACGATCGCAGGGACGGTGACATGGATCCGCTCGCGATACAAGAAGCAGAAGTACCGCTTTCTTCAGTCGATTGTACGCGAGGCGATTCCCATCGTCATTACGACCCTCCGAGCGACGGATCGACTGGACGAGGCGTTTGAGGACGTGGCGCGGATTGCACGGAGTCCTATTTTGCGCCGCGAGTTTCAACTGATCACGCAGAGCTGGCGCGGGCTGCGAATCACACCTGAGCAAGCTTTTGTCCTCGCCGCCTCACGGTGGGAGATCGAAGAGATGGTGCAGCTCGCCAAGGCAACGGAGGTGGCAACGCGATATCAGGCCGACCGCGCGCAGTTGTGGCTTCGCTTCCGAGATCAGATCGAGCGCGATGAGGACAAGCGGCGCGTGCTTCGGGCGAAGACGTTGGCCGGGCGACGCAACGGTCTCATCTATGCCGGGATCGTTTTGTCGATGTTCGGCCTGGTCTATCCGCGTGCGCAAGCGTATATGACGACTTTCGCGAAAGACGGATTCTGGATCACGTTGCTCATTCTCATTGGATGCACGTGGTGGATTTGGCGGACTGGCGAGGTGATCGAGGTTTGATGTTGCAGGAGAGCGGAGCGATCGCGCAACAACGCGCATCCATGCGGCTGACACGGCATTACACTGTGACGGTCGAGGATGGCGTCGCGGTCTTGCATCACACGCCATCCTCGTGGTGGCCGTGGTACTGGATGGACTCCAAAAAATTCATGCGGGAGCGGCAAAGGGCCTACCGAAAGCTTGCGCAGAGCGGGCGGACGGACATCCGCGAGGTGCGCGGGTACAGTCTCTGGATCGACTACACCCGAGACGGGTTCCAGCAGCACGAGGAACCGGTGCAGTTTTGGCGTGACCAGATGGGCCTCATCTTTCTCTGGCTTTATAACTTCCACAATTGGCGTTTGTGCCGCATCCCGAAGCTCATGCGCTTGCTCCAGCGGGACACCGTGCATGTGGGGACGATGGACTGGGCAACGTTTGTCGAGCGATTTGGGTAAACCGCCGATGACTATGAATCTCCACCGCCTGTCGTTTCGCACTTAGGCGGAGGAGATTCATCCACCCCATCAAGTGAGGTGTAGAATCCGATGGAAGAAATTCGTTTCCACTCCGAGCACATTGCACAACAGATTCGAACGTGGATCGAACAGCAACCACACCGGCCAGACGAGTGGGTCGTGCTTCCGAGGGTCACGTACCATCGGTTTTGCGCTACCCCCGTCAAAGAATTCTGGGTTCAGGTTCACTCACAAACGGATATCGAAAACGCAATAGAGATCTTGCTAGCGAAACGTCCCTTCCGACCGTTATCCAATTCGTCGCGGCTTGACCAAGTGGAACTGCTAGCTTACGCATGGAACATCTGTCTATGGGTGCAAGAGGCCGCAGCGCAAACCATGTATCACTACCCCAATGTGGCGTTAATTTGTCGGGTCAATCCCTTCACTCAGATCCAAGTAAAGGTGAGCCTATTCGAAGCGTTCCACAAATCAAAGTCCATCTTTTAATAATGGAGAGATACAAACATGGGACTATATGAATCGGGACTATATGAATTGGATGTCCATGCACTCTTTCAACGCCTTGACGACTGGATTCGACGTCACCCTGGAACCCAAACTTGCGAGATGGAACCCGTATGGAAAGACGAGTGGATTCATGAACCACCATATTATGACCACCCTGTGATCGATATCGGAGTTCGACTTCAAACAGGCGAGAACCAAGAAGTCGTTCATGTCATCTATCAATCCTCGTGTCGAAGAGGAGATTTTGACCTTTCTTACTATCGGTTTCGACGGTTCAATGCGGAAGCCCTCGCGTATGCGTGTCTGGTCGCAACGTACCTAGCAGAGAAGGGGATTCAAGCTACACTGCATCCCAGGGCCGCTGCGGTGGCAAAGCTCGAATCCTTCTTGATGCTGTCGGGCGAGATCATCGTGGGATGACGTGAGAAAGCCTTTTTGCCTTACACCCCTCCTGGATGTGAAGGAGGGGATTTTTTATGAGCACCGCCTGCCGTTTCGTACCTAGAGGAGGAAATCATTTGCCCGTGTCGAATCATACTATCATCCCTTTTTCGGCGACTGAGCAGCGAAACGTGTGCATCCATGGCTTGATAGTTGGAGAATGTCGAAGCGTTGTCGAAGAAGTTCAAAAGCTAGTCGAGGAAGAACGGATGAGACTGCAAGAATTCTATGAGCGCATGAACAAATCCTTTGTAGAAGATGCCGAAACGTTTACACGATGGGAAAAACACCGTTCCATATTAGCCAAATACATCCGCGAGCTATTAAGTCTCTCTGACATCAAGCGAATCTTAGTCGTCGGATCCGGTAATTGCTACGATCTCGATTTACACGTGTTCAACGAGCATGAGGTCGTTGTCACATTCATCGACATCGACGCTGAAGCAACACGTCGAGCAATTGAAGACCGGGAACCCATGTTGCTTCAAAAAGCAAATATCATACAAATGGACATTTTGGGATGGAATGATACGCTTGAATCCATCAAAGCAGTATTTGCCCAGGGAGATACGCAAGAGATTCTTCGTGCGTTCAAGCAAGCCCGAAAGAAATTTCGTCGTTCCGTACAAAGCGTAGATGAAATGTTCGATGCGGTTATCATTCTTCCCTTGTTTACTCAACTTGTAGCACCCTATTTGCTCAGCGAAGAGCAGAACGGTAGGGTTTGGTTGCGAGATCATCGCTATCCAGTGCATAAAATTCACACAGAAATACAGTACCTGTCTGATCTTGCATCACGAATGGTGCTGGACCGATTGTATGAAAATGTTCGACCAGGCGGGTATTTATTGGCGATTTGTGAACTGTTCAATGCTTTTGAACATCCATATCGGAATCACTTCATATCTCGATATGGCGTGAATGCGCTGGACGCGATCAACTACGCTATCCAACATGGTGTTTATAACGGGTGCAAGGGATTCTTGGGATGGTTCCATGAGAAACGTGAGACGTTCAGTGACATGATGACGGCCGGTTGGTTATGGGATTTTGACGAGTATATCATGTATGCGGTTCTGATGAATAGGGTAAGAAAGACGGATGCCATCTAGTAAAATGGAATGCCCTTCTTGCCTTCCACCCCTCCTTGATGTGAAGGGGGGATTTTTTTGTTTGTGATATCACACATGCCACCTGAAATCCCGTTCAACCCAGAAATTGTGTTCGATACCCTCAGTGCTTGGATCGAAGCTCGCGAACCTATTTCGGATTCGTGGTGTGTGCTAGGGAAAGTCGTGTATCACCGTTTCCGACAGACGCCATACAAAGAGTTTGTGGTGGACTTGATGCCTGATAATGGCCCCGAACCTACGGAACGTCTTCGCATGATCGTAGCTCGGCGAAGACTGGAACGCCCGCGGAACTCAAGACGTATGGACGAGATGGAAGTCCTCGCCTACGCATGGCTGATATGCCTGTATGTGCAGGAAGCGGCGGCACAATGCCCGTATCATCAACCGCGGGTCGAACTAATCTGTCGGCTCAATCCCTTTTCGGAGATCAAGACGGAGGTATGTCTTACGCAACTCGGGGTCACGAGTAAAATCAAATCCATATTTTGAGTAATACGATATTTGACGCTGGTGCTGTTCTTCGTTTTCCCAATGTTGTTCTCCAATGTTCTTTTCCAAAAAAAGATTCTGTCCATCTTCATACAGAAGGCTAATTTAGACATTCGTTTTTAAAATTCCTGCTGTATATGAGCAGGCGACGGCCCATCAAGGGGGGTGAACTTAAATGATGTATGATTCATACCAATTTAACACAACCGAGTTGTTTCGAAAAATAGACGCCTGGCTTCGTGAAAAACCTGGAATCCAAGAATGCGAAGTGGTGCCGCTTTGGGAGTATTCAAACCTCGGGGTTGAAATCAAAGTGAAACTCCAGACAAATTTAACAAAGGATGTACTTCCTATTGCACAGGTCACTGGCCGAGGCAGAGGATACTTTGATTTTCCTCATCTGCGGTCAAAACAACATGCGGCAGAAGCCCTCGCATATGCTTGGGTTGTTGCGGCCTATCTTGAAGAGAAAGGGGTTCGTATCAAGCTTCGCCCCACCGTCGACGCGCTTGCCAAATTGCAATCCTTCATTCGCCTGCCTGATGGACAGATTGTTGCGAACTGATGGGACGAAACATCCGCCATTTGCCTTCCACCCCTCCCTTACATGAAGGAGGGGTTTTTTTATGACCACCTGCGCCGTTTGCAGCAGACGTCTCACGCACCCTGTGTCCGTCGCGCGCGGCACCGGCCCTGTCTGCGCTAAGCACGTGGCCGAGTTCATTGCTGCGATCTCCGCGCAGACTGCCGAGCGCATTCGTCAGTCGTGGGCGCGTCGTCGCGACGAAATGGTCGGCGTGAACGAGATGGCCATTGCGAACGCGAAGGCCCGGTTTCTCGCTCGCATTCGCAGGCAGCCCACCGTTGCAACGTACAGCGGCATGATCGCAGACCAGTTCAGCAGGACGCGTGAACAGGACGAGGTGCTCGAGTTCCACCACTTCGCGGACGCCGCCGTGCAGGTGCACTCCGAGTCGGGCCGCGAGTACGTCGTGACCACTGACCGCACGGGCGCCGTGGCCGTCGCGTGTTCGTGCCCGGATCACCAGCATCGACATCGGGTGTGCCGACACATGGAGGGCTACAACCGCTTCGCCGCCGAACGGCGCATGGCTGAACAGTCCGAGGCCGAGCGTCAGCGTGTGGCGGAGGCGATGCGAGCGCAGTCGAGCGCAGAGATGACGTTGGAGACCGCGAACCGCGTATCCGCCGCGCCGACGATCCTCACGCACATCGTCGACGGCGAGGTCGCGTGGGACAACGAGCGCGACCGTGCGCTTTACGCCTGGCACGAGCTGCACCGCCACGACGGGGTGTACATGAGCCGGGACGACGCGCGGTGGCAGGCTCTGCGTGAGTCTGCTACGACTTTGGAGGGCCTGGGCGAGTACGAGACGGAGAATGTGCTGGATGGGTCGGATTTGACCTTCGGGATCGAGCTCGAAGTGGAGAACGTTTATGGCGACGCATTAGCACGCGAACTCTATGCTTATGGATTCTCTACAACACACAGCCAACAGTCTTATAGCTCCCGAGTGGACGAGTACACAGGGTGGATCGTCAAGTATGACGGCAGCCTAGAAGGCGGCGGCGAAATCGTCTCACCGCCACTTCGTGACACACCAGAGACGTGGGAAACGCTTCGGAAAATCACCGAGATCGCGCGCCAACTCGGTGCTAGAACGGACAGGCATACCGGCTTCCACATCCACATGAGCCACTCGATCCTCGACGACCGAGGCTACCGTTGGCAACGGCTTGCGCGTTACATGTACTGGTTTAGCAACGAGTACTACAAGATGGGCGCGGCGAGTCAGCGTGACTCCGTCACCGAACACCGCGGTTTGCGTTACGCAGGTCCACTCCGTCTGCGCGACCTTCGTCAACTGCGCCGCAATGATACGGCGCTCTCGGCTTCGCGCAAGTTGATTGGCTATCGCTGGCACGAAGACCGATACAAGATCGTCAACACGGCCAAGTTCGTGGAGCACAACGTCCCAACGGTGGAATTCCGATACCCGAATGGCTCATTGGACCCGATCATCATCCAACGCCAGATCCAGTTGGCGAACGCCACGATGATGCAGGCAGCGTATCTGCGCAAACACATGCCCGGCGCTGAGCGTCTTCCGGCGCTGTTCCGCGGTGATAGCTCGGATGCCCTGGCCGAAGGAGCGGAAGGACGCTTCCGCCAGCTCCTTGATACACTCGGGAGCGACCGTTTGCGTCGTATCGCGACGGGTCTATGGGTGCGAGGCGAGGTTCCTCTCTTTTATCAAGAACAAACACATGTTGACAGCAGAGGATGATGGAAGTATACTCGACTCAAATCAAGATGGAGATTCCAATCGAGGTAAAAGGAGGGCGGTGCGGATGATCTACTTCGCCTATGGCAGTTGCATGAACGAACGTGACTTCCGGCGGACGTGTCCCACCGCCCAAATGCTCTATGACGACGCGATCTTGTTCGGGCATCGGCTCGCGTTCAACGGCTACTCCGAGGCTCGGCACGGCGGCGTGGCGAACATCGTCCCAGCGCGCGGGCACACGGTGCATGGGGTGTTGTGGTGGGTTCCGGATCGTGAGGTCAAGCGTCTTGATCGACGCGAAGGCGCGCCGTATGTCTATCAGCGCAAGCTTGTGCAGGTGCGCTGCTGTGGCATGTGGGAAGAAGCGGTAACGTATCAGCTTGTGCTTCCCCTGCCATTCGAGGTCGCACCGTCAGAGGAGTACGCGCAGCTCATTCTCGGCGGGATCGTCAATCCCGTCTATCGGAAGAAGATCGAGCAACACATCGCTAAACTTCAAAAGGAGGAGAACACATATGGGGCAATTGGAGCCTAACGTAGAAGCTTTGATGCAGCGCATTCAAGATGGCACCTTTGACACCGCGTGGAAGGCTAAATTCTGGACGCTGCTTGAAGAAGGAATCGCCCCGACAAAGGAGTATCTGGTGAAGTTCCTTGATCGCGAGGCAGCGGAGACGCATTGTCCTGTGGGGATCCTGACCTATGTCATGGACTATCCATTCTTCGACACGGACGACGAGATCACGAAGGCCCTCATGCGCTTGGAGATCGTCAAACCCCTCCATCACGACATGACGATGGTCGGGATCCGTTCGAAGATTATGTACGGGCCAGTGCTGATCCTCGACAACACGCAACCGCCGCCCTATGCAGACCCAGAGGAGGCGGAGGAATACGAGGAGATGGAGTGGAGCGACGAGGAGCCGGTCGAGTGGAACATCTTCAACGACCGGACGCTCATCCAGTCCTTGATCCGAAATGGCGCGCTGATTGTGATGGAGCGCGCGGACGTGTTCGTGCTGAGAGGCGACGCGGCGCTGCGGAAGGTCAAAGAGGGGCATTGCGGGAGCTGCCGTTACTGGCGGGACGGTCTCTGCACGGCGTACTATCAGCGCACGAGTGAAAACGCGCCCATTGGCCGCTCGTGCACGGACTTCTATCCGCGGCCCGAGAAAGAAAAGTCACCCTCAGATCGATACGTGCTGTTGGAGGCCGACGACATCTACATCCCGCCGTACACGGCGAATGCATTGTTCGAAGTGGATGGCAGTGAGACCGATTGGCTGAAGGAACTCCGGCAAGAGATCTTCGACAAGGGCCTCAAAACGGACTGAGGTGAGCGGCCATGTTTCACCACTATCATTCCTACGCACACTATTCGTATCACCCGCTGCTCCACGAGTTCGGGCGCTCGGTGGTGCACGGGTTCGGTTGGGGCATCGGCTGGCAATTGGCACGGCATTTGCCGTTTGCGCTATTGCTTCTCATAGTTGTCGTGTTAGGTGTAGGATGGATGATCATGAGGCGGCGATATTGAGGGAGGATGTCGGATGACTTAATTGGGGATCACCTTTTTATGAGGAAAAAGAAGCGTCGCTAAGTATTGAAGATATTAATAAAGTGGTTCGATTCCTTGAAATGGAGGTTGATAATATGACGCAGACATATAACATACATGGGAATTTAGTTGGTGTCTTGTCTGATAAGGAAAAAGAGAGATCGAGTTTTGAGTTCATAAGCGATGAAGGAGTACGGTATAGAGGTGTTCTTAGTCCAAATTTGCTTGCGAGAGTGGGCGACAAATTTTGGTTTAAGATTCCTGCAAACAACGTCGAAGCTACAATTGAAGAGACTATTGAGATCAATCCGTACACAAAAGAAGATAAAGTATATTATAAATTGGTAAATATTAGTGGTATAAATGTCGACGAATAAACCGTTTTGACACCTGGTATACGCCACAAGGTATCATGAAGTCTATTGAGGCCCGCGCGGTTGCGGGCCTTTCAATATCGGACGGCTTCCTCAACCTTGGCCATCCGCTCAAGCGGAACCTGGACGGAGGATCCTTCTGCTGAACGCAGATACAACCTCGAATCCTTCACGAACGGCACGCCTTCGAGCACCTTGTCTCCAAGCTTGCTCTTGAGGGTGATCCGAATCGGGATCTCCGCTTCAATCGCTTCGCCGATGAGAACGGAGATCTCGTGCCACTCCGCTTCGGTGAAACCGTTGATGCGAGGTTCGGGGTCTTCAACTACCATGGTCGGCTTCTTTTTGGGCATGACGTTCCCTCCCAAAAGAAGAGTGACTTTTGAGAGAATCATACCGCGCTTGGGTTCGAGATGCAAACATGTGTTCGTGTTTTAGGGGCGCCTTCGCTCAAGCCACTCAAGATGTTCCTGACGCAGGCGCGCGGTGAACCGAAGCAGCCAGGGAATGGCCGTCTCGATCAGACGCTCGGGCGAGCCGTAGCGGAACCGGGGACCACGGAAAGGGCACACGTAAGGCCGGCGGCCAGTGCCAGTCGCCAGGCGCGTGCATTCGCTGTCGCGAAGACCGACGCTGCGGATCAGGGACTCGTATGCAGATTGTAAGACTTCCGGTGGATAACCGGACTTTTCGGCAGCGTGCCACAGGGCTACGACGTCATCAATTACCTAAGTGGAGCGTAAGTCTTGCTTTCTTTTCCGCAATTATTACATTTTTCGTAGATATAAGTGCGGTCTTTGCGGGCAATGACGATGATTCCACCACAATAGGGGCAATCGACCCTAGATTCAGTGACTTCGCCCTTTCGTATACGCTCCACTTCTGGATACACTTTTTCGCGCCACATTATTACATCTTGAATTACTTTGGCAAGCGCATCGGCATCTGGGTTGCTCCCAGGTTCTACGTTGACATGCAAGTAGGAGATGCAGTCTGGCAATTGGCTCTCAACAGCATCTTCCAACTGTCTATTTCTGTTTGATATCCATACGCGTTTTTGAGAATACTCTGTTGATTTGCTCATTCTAATCCTCCTTGTGTCAGAATGACGAGACTGGGATTTTCGAGAGCGCACCCACGTAGTTTTGAGACTATGATATCGTATGAAACGGCCAAAAGCAAACATACGTTCGGAATCTGATCTTGAAGTTATCGAAAATCTACGATGCACCGTTTCTGCCCTGACTTCTGCCCAAACTTCTGCCCTACTGCGTGACACGATATGATACGACTAAGAACGAGATGCTGAAGATCCTTGAAATGACGCGGACGAAAGAGGATCAACAATCACAAGGTGTAACGAGGTGAACGGGAGTCCGTGAATTCCTAAACCGCGTCTTGCGCAGGTTCGAGTCCTGCCGGGTGCGCCAGAAAGTCCGTAACGGCGAGGGATCTAGACCCTCGCCGTTTTACTTCAGTCGTCGCCTTCTGCCCTCTTTCTTCAACAACATCACATGCGTGAGCATGGGATTATGGAATCGTCTCTAAAGGAGGAAGTCGGACGGTACGCTATGCTTGAAAGGCGCGAGACATCTCGACAATCTCCGCCTGATTTCCGAAGCTGGGAAAGGCCACGCCATCGACTATGATCCACACGTCCCATCGGTTACGAGGAGAGTTGGTCTTTCTGAATGCCATAAAATGGGTGGATCAAAACGGCTCGGAGCTTCCTAGTGTTCTGCTTGCATGGAATCAGGTGGAGGAATCCTCTAATGCACAGAAAGGATGAGAGTGATGGACTGAGAACCGACTCGAATTACCACGCGCCAGTTGCCTGGGGAAGTGTGTGTGCCAACTCGCCAACGCCACGTAATTTTTCCAGACGCGTCAGCTGTCTTCGGCTCAAGTCCCTGAGCGTGACTTGGCCCGGTCTTATAATCCACTTCAATGGTTCCCGTTGCACCGGGCGAAGTGTGGATGGTCACGTAGGCGTATTCACCCGGATAGACGCTGAGACGTTGTGACACCACGGTGATAGCGTTAAAGGAGGGGCCGGACCTCGCGCTAAAGACGTGTTTCAAATCCTTTCCGTCCGCGAGCGTCTTCGTTAGGTAGGACGTCGACTTTGCCATTACGCGAGTCGGTGCAATCTCACTTGCAGAGACGAAATCCGCGGTGGTAAGTGACAAACTTAACATCGTCCCAAGACTCAGAATCATCAAGCGCCATAAGCCTTTCATAAATCGGTCACCTCCGACTCGTGAATGAAAAGAATTCAACTGAGAGATAAGAGATATCGGATATTGTAAAAATGAGCATTAGAACTGGTCAAGAGCGCCAGTCAAGCGGATGTTGAGCGCCAGTCAAAGGGATACAAATTTCTTCGTCCACTCCGCTTGAAAGAATTCGCAGTTATCGGGGATGAAGGTCTCCGGGTTTGGTTGCCCCTTTTCGTAGCGCATCACGATTGACCATTCCTTCCCACGAGGCAACGTCCCACGAGTCAACGAGGAGCGACGCGCGAACGAAGACCGTCCTCTGTCGCCGCTCCCCGCTCATACTCAATACTCCACCATCGCGCCGCCCCACACTAAGCCGCCGCCGAACGCCACCAGCATGAGCAGATCGCCGCGCTGAATACGCCCATCGCGGATGGCGGTGTCCACCGCGATGGGAATCGTCGCCGACGAGTTGTTGCCGATGTTCTGGATGGTGCTCACGACCTTCTCCGGCGGGAAATCGAGGCTCTCCGCTACCGCGTCGATGATCCGCTGGTTGGCCTGGTGCGGGATGAGCCAGTCGATCTCGTCCTTCTGCCGTCCGGTCTTCTGCAGCAGTTCTTCGGCGGTGGCTGCCATCACGTTCACGGCGAGCTTGAAGATCTTCCGCCCGTCCATCACAATTTTGGCCTTCGCACCCTCGCCGTACGGCGTCCGGCTGCCTCCTCCGGGGATGTATAGATGTTCGAAGTAGGTGCCATCCGCGTGAATCGCGGTCGCGAGCACGCCGCCGGGTTCGTCTGGCTCGCCACGCGACACGACAAACGCGCCGGCACCGTCTGCGAAGAGGATGCACGTGCTGCGGTCCGTGTAGTCCGTGAAGCGCGACAGCGTATCGGCGCCGACGATGAGCACATGCTGGTGCACGCCCGATTTCACGAACTGTTCCGCCACCTGAAGCGCAGACAGAAAGCCGGCGCACGTGGCATGGAGATCAAACGCGCCGATGTTGCGGCAGCCGAGCCTCGCCTGCACCTGACAGGCGACGGGCGGCAGCAGGTAGTCCGGGGTCTCCGTGGCGACAATCAGAAGATCGATGTCCTTCGCGTCCAGCTTTGCGTCGGCGATCGCCGCCTGGGCCGCGAAGTAGGCAAAGTCCGAGGTGGCCTCGTCCGGCCGCGCAATTCGCCGCTCGACAATGCCTGTGCGGGTCTGAATCCACTCGTCAGAGGTCTCCACCATCTGTTCAATTTCGACATTGGTCAGGCGCGTCTCCGGCAGGTAGGAGCCCACGCCGCGAATGACGGCTTTATACAATCCATTCACCTCTCCGCCAGTATAACAGCCAACGACATGGCCCATGTGGGCCAAAGTGCGCCAGAATCGTGACGAAATTGGCGATCTTACGCGGTTCGCTACCCAAACTGGATAGCGGTTACAATGGAGATCAACGCGGGGCTGAGTCCATTTGGGGGTGGCTGGATGATCGCACTGGAAGACAGGTTGCGCGGCGGCATGTGGGGGTTGCTTGTGGGTGATGCGCTCGGCGAGCCCTATGTCGGACTTCAACCCGAAGAGATGCCGCCTGAGGGCGAGATTGACATGCAGGGGCCGCCTGGGGAATGGGGGGCCGTGGTGCCACCGGGCACGTGGACCGACGATGGTGCGCAGGCGCTGTGTCTGCTCGACTCGCTTCTCACGTGCGGCCGGTTCGATCCGGCGGACTTCGCCACGCGGCTCATCGCGTGGCATGACGAAGGACTTTGGACCGTGGACGGACAGGCATTTGGCATTGGGTGGCAGACCAAACTGGCCATTCAGGAGATGAAGCGCGGCGTGGAACCGGAACGCGCGGGGCTCGTGCTTCCGGAGGGGAAAGGCAATGGCGCCCTGATGAGGGTCCTGCCGCTCGCGCTGTGGCATCGGGGCGATGATGCGGCGCTTGTCGAAGATGCGCACCGGCAGGCGCGCGTGACGCACGGCCATGTCACCAATCAGGTGTGTTGCGCTGTGTACTGCTTGTGGGCGCGGCGCATGTTGGGTGGGCAAGCGCCGGGCGAGGCGTACGAGAATGCCATCGCGGTGCTGCGCGGCCTTTACGAAGCGGGATCGCCGTACCGCCAGGCGCTCGAAGATGAGGTCCGTCCAGACGATCCGCCTGTCACGAACGGCGACGGCTACGTCGTGCACACGCTCCACGCGGCTCGCCTGGCTCTGAACGAGACGAGCTACGAGCGGGTCGTCAGGCGCGCCATTCAGCTCGGTCGGGACACGGATACCAACGCAGCCGTGGCGGGCGGGCTCGCTGGCGTCGCATTCGGCGCGTCGGGCATTCCGGAGAGGTGGCGTCGCCAGCTCAGGGGGAGGGACAAGGCGGAGCCCCTTGTGGAGTCCCTCGTTCAATGGCGCCTTAGCTGCTAATCAGCCGTTAACCGTCGGGTAGATGGCGGTCGGATCGCCCTTGAACTTCGTCTCCGTGTAGAGCGCCGGGTTGGTCAGCTCGTACCCGGATTGGCCCTGGTAGGTCAGACGCAGCGCGGGCTGGAAGTACACGTTTCGGTAGGCGGACGGCTGGCGGAACGTGCAGTAGAGTGCCAATGTGTGGTCAGGCGGGATGTCGATGGGCGAGACCAGCGTCTTGGCCTGCGTGGGAATCGTGATGGGCGCCTGCTTGGGATCCATGACGTACGCGGTGCGCTCCAGCTCCACGCCGCCACCCACCGTGAAACCATCGAACGTCACGGCGTGCGGGAGCGGGTTTGCAACCACCATGGCGAAGACGTGGGACGTCGTGAACGCGCCGCTCTCGCCGGCAAAGCTGCGCAACGGAAGCAGCCAATTGACGCGCTTCGGCACGAGGGTGACATCCATTTCCCCGAACGAGAAGGTATGCGTCCAATTCGGCGTCGCGATGGTGAGCGTGGGTTCGGCGCCGTGCATGGAGCGCGTCACTGTCGACGTGAAGTGCAGCTGAAACTCGATGGTGTTCTGGGTGAGCTGGAGTTCCTGCTGAGAGAAGCTGCGCGTGTGCAGGCCTGGGGTCTGGAGCTGCGCAGACGACACCACGCTCTGCGTCGTGGGATTCGCATCGATGAGCAGGCATTGCAGCGCAAGCGGGGCCTGCTTCGTGGTCACGGCGTCGATCATCCAGTGATTGACGAGCATCCACTGCGAGCTCGCGGCGGACGAGCCGCAGGCGGTGGACACCGCACAGACACCGACGAGGGCCGCAGAGGCGGCGGTGCGAGAGAACCATGCCTGGAGAGCCACGCTATCATCCTTGTCCATGAAAGGTTGGAGAAATTATAGCACGTGAGGCGCGAGGATGCTCGCGAGCATGCGAGCGAGGGCTCGCGCCAGGGCGGGCCCTCGCACTGGGCGAACGGCGCCGGGGCTACCCATGGACAGGTACATCACCGTCACACGTCCCAGGACATGGACGACCAGGCGGTGGACTCGGTTTGGACCGCCAGGACATCGTCCATCAGGCGGGCCAGTTGCTGCGCCTGCGCTCGGCGGCTGTAGGCCGGATTCCACGTGCGTCGCTCGGTGGCAGGCTGCGCCATGAGATGGAGCATCGCCTGCGCGATGGCGTCAGGATGATCCGGCGGCACGATGATGCCGGCCTGCTCGCGGCGGATGAGATCGGCGGCTTCGCCTTCGCGGAGCATGGCGAGGATGGGGCGTCCGGCGTACAGGTACTCGTACAGCTTGCCGGGGACGTAGTCCTTGGCCTGCTCGGACTGATCGCCGATGAGAAGCGTCGCGTCGGCGGCCAGCATGCGGGCGAGTGCCTCGCGGCGCGGGAGGTAGCCGAGCGGCTCGATCACGGCCTCAAGCCCGAGCTCCCGGATGAGGCGCGCGTGGTGATGATGGCCAGGGTAGTCGAGGACACCCGCGAACTGAATGCGGAGGCGCTGGGGGATGACGTGCCCGCTTTGTAGCAGTCGATGCACGGCCTGAAACAGGGCGTCCGCCGATCGCCCGGGGTACAGGATGCCACCATAGAAGAACGTGAACGGCTCTTCTTCGCCCTTGCGCCTAGCGGGCGCGGGGGGAAAATCCGCTTCGTCCACGCCGTTTCGGATGACGTGAATGTCGAGCGCGCGATGCGGGTACTTCGCCGCGAAGAGGCGCCAGAAGCCGTCGGTGACCGTCACGATGGCCGATGCGCGGGCGAAGACCATGCGCTCGAGCCGGCGCTCGAGGGAGGCTCGCCAGCCGCGATGGTGGAAGTGGAGGTTGTTCGTCCACGGATCCCGAAAATCCGCAATCCAGGGCGTCCGTGAAAACGCGGAAGCGATGAGACCTGCAAGCTGCGTGCTCTGCGGCCCTGAGGTGGTGTAGATGCAGTCGATGACGCGCTGCCGCACGATGCGCCGGGCCGCGAAGCCCGCCAGCATGGCCCACACCACGGATTCGTCCGGGATGAGCGCGTGCGCTTGGACCCACTTCCACGCGCCCCAGGCGAGCCGCTTCCACAGCGGGCGCCGCGCCTGGACGGACGGCTGCTGCGCCGGAGCCGAGCCGTCGCCCACCATGCGCCCCGACCAGCGGGCGAGCTGCTTCGACACAACATCCGTGACCCGCACAATCTGCACGTCCCCCGGGATCTCGTCGAGAAGCGACGGATCGGGCGTGGCGCTGTAGACGTGATCGGCCGTGAGCACGGTGACCTTCCAGCCGAATTCCCCGAGATATTTCGCGAATTTGAGCGGGCGCTGCACGGCGATCCCGCCGACCGGCGGGAAGTCGTGGCAGATGATGAGGGCGTGGCGGCGCTTCATGGCACCATCTCCACCGCGCAGTCCCGCTCGGCGGATGCATGGGGCGCGGGCATGGCGATGTAGGGCAGATGGCTGTCGCCGCGGATCTGCCACCCCGCCTCCTTGAGGCTCGGCACGAGGCGGCGCTTGAGATCCAGGGCGACGAGCGGCTGACGCGCGCGGGCGAGGAGGGCGGGCCACGGCGTTGTGTCAAACGCCGCCTGCCAGGCTGCGACGGCCACGGCATCCGCGTCCACCAGGCAGTCTTCGAGCGACGGTGCCTGGAAGGGGAAATACGGTTCCACGGTCGGATCGAACGCCGTCACGGTGGCGCCGCGCTCGGCGAGGATTTCCGCGAAGTGGACGGCCGGGCTCTGGCGGATATCGTTCGATCCGTCCTTCATGCCGAGGCCCAGAAGCGCCACGCGCGCACCGGACAGGCGCTTGCCGATCTGGCGGAGCGCGTCGTCGAGTTGGCGGGCGGCGCGATGCGGCGCCGTCAGGTTGATTTGGCGGGCCAGCGAAAAGAGCGGGATATGCTCCTCCGATGTGAGCGAAGCCGCGAGGTACGCGTACGCGTTCGGGATGCAGAAGCCGCCGACGCCGATGTTGGGCTCGAGCAGGTGCACGCGCGGGTGCGTGTTGGCCATGCGGATGAGCTCGTAGACATCGACGCCGTGCTGCTCGGCGACCATCTTGAGCTCGTGCGCCAAGGCGATATTGACGTCGCGCTGCGCGTTTTCCACGACTTTGGACAGCTCGGCGACGCGGAGGCTGGTCTTGTGCAGCCGGCCGTCCGTGAGGCGGGCGAGCACGGCCATGGCGCGATGGGCACACGCGTCCGTGAGTCCCGCCACGACGACATCGAGGGTCTGGAACTCTTCCATTGCGCGGCCCTCGGCGACCCGCTCCGGCGCGTAGGCCACGTGGAAGTCCTGGCCCGGCACGAAGCCGCTCGCCGATGCGAGGCGGGGGACAATTTCGTCTTCCATCATGCCAGGGACAAGCGTGCTGCGGATGAGGACGAGATCGCCCGGGCGAAGGGCCTGGCCAAGGTCGTTGACGCAGGCGAGAAGCGGCGACTTGTCCACGACGTCGCCCGCCACCGGAAGGCCGACGGTGACGATGAACGTGTCGGCGCGCTCGGCGGCTTCGGCTAGTGATGTCGTGGCGGTGAAGCGGCCGCTTTCGAGGTGCCGGCGCAGGATGCTTTCGAGGGATTCGCCGCGGTACGGCTCCATGACGTGCGTCACGCCGGTGCGGAGTTCGTTCACTTTGCGCTCGTCCACATCGACGCCGATGACCGTCTCGCCGCGCTCACAGAGCGCGAGGGAGAGCGGCAAGCCAATATAGCCAAGTCCAATGACTGCAATCTGCGTGCGCATGTGGTTCCTCCCCATAGGTTCGGATCTAGCATGAGAACGTGCGTGAGGCGTTTATGCGCAGTGTAGCAAGCCAGCATGAACCGACTGTGAGGGGTTTGCAAAGATTTGGTGTGCAAGTTGTAAGAAATCTTCCGGCAGAGAGAGGATGACTGCGGCACCCGGCGAGCAAGCGGTTGTTTTCAGACTCGTCACAAATTTGTCACACAAACTGTATCAAAACACTATTCACAAACAAGGCATTGTTTTAATACAATTGTGCCAGAACAGCAGCCTTAGGCTGAGGGGAGATGAGAGAAACAGACGGAGATGAGCGAACCGCCTCGCATCTGTAACGTAGATTTCACGGACTTGTTCTCGCAATCTTGGTACAGCGTGAAATGGCCCGGCATGAAACAGGAATGAGACAGGCGCAATGTCAAGGGCGCCGCAAATGGAACCTAGGGGGAATGGAAGATGACATACTTCAAAACGGCGGCGGAACTGGAGCAGCATTGGAAGACGGATCCTCGTTGGAAAGGCGTCGAGCGCGCCTATACGGCGGAAGACGTGATTCGGCTCAGGGGATCGGTGCACATTGAACATACACTCGCGCAGATGGGCGCGGAGAAGCTGTGGCGGCGTCTCCATGAAGACGGCTTCATCCGCGCGCTTGGTGCCCTGACGGGCAACCAGGCCGTGCAGCAGGTCAAGGCCGGCCTCAAGGCGATCTACGTCAGCGGCTGGCAGGTGGCAGCGGACGCCAACCTGGCCGAGCACATGTACCCGGATCAGAGCCTGTACCCGTCCAACAGTGTGCCGAGCCTGGTGCGGAGGATCAACAACGCGCTGTTGCGCGCGGATCAGATTCAGACCGCGGAAGGCAAGGGCGACATCGACTGGATGGTGCCGATTGTAGCCGACGCGGAGGCAGGATTTGGCGGGCCGCTGAACGTGTTCGAGCTCATGAAGATGATGATTGAAGCCGGCGCCGCGGGCGTGCACTTCGAGGATCAGCTGTCATCGGAGAAGAAATGCGGCCACATGGGCGGCAAGGTGCTCATCCCCACGTCGCACGCGGTGCGGAATCTGACGGCTGCGCGCCTGGCGGCCGACGTGCTCGGCGTGCCGACCATCATCGTGGCGCGCACGGACGCCAACGGCGCGTTCCTCATCACGAGCGATGTCGACGATCGCGACGCTCGGTTCATCACGGGCGAGCGCACGCCGGAAGGGTTCTACCGGTTCCGAGGCGGGCTGGAGGCGGCCATTGCCCGCGGACTCGCCTATGCCCCGTACGCGGACATGATTTGGTGCGAGACGTCCGAGCCCAACATCGAGGAAGCGAAGCGGTTTGCGGAGGCTATCAAGGCCGAATTCCCAGACAAACTCCTCGCCTACAACTGCTCGCCTTCCTTCAACTGGCGGAAGAAGCTCGATCCGAAGACCATCGAGGAGTTCCAGGAGATCATCGCGTCGTTCGGCTACAAGTTCCAGTTCGTGACCCTGGCGGGCTTCCACGCCCTCAATTACAGCATGTTCGAGCTCGCATATGGCTACAACCAGCGCGGCATGGGGGCGTACTCGGATCTCCAGCAGCAAGAGTTTGCTGCGGAAGCCCGCGGCTATACCGCGACACGCCATCAGCGGGAGGTGGGTACGGGCTACTTCGATGAAGTGGCGCAGGTGGTGTCGGGCGGACTTTCGTCCACGACGGCGCTCACCGGCTCCACGGAGGAGGAGCAGTTTGTGGAGGCGTGACGGCTCGGCCCTGCGGGCGGATAAGCCCCACGATCTCGGCGCTCTGCGAGGATGGTTCCAACTCGGCATGGCACTCACTTTGGGGCCCGGTGCGGCCCCTGTTTTTTTGGTGCGTAGCTTCATGGGAGCAGGTGGGAGGATAAGGAGCGGGGTGAATTCGGACGGCCCCGTTCGCAGACGCGGTCCGGGGTGAAGCGGGGCGTGTGGTGCCGTGGATCACCGCAGTGATGGAGAAGCGGCGGGGGTAAGGAGCGCGAACCTGAATCGATGGCGAAAACCCGGGGGGTTCGCGAAATGCGAGAATTCCGCATGGGGGCTGGATTTTTGAGGACAGACAGGGTATGATGATAGCGGTTGGAAGGCGCGTGAAGGACGCGCGTTGCACAGGTTCGCGATTTTTCGCCGGAAAGCCGCGCCAGGCGCGGGCTCAGGAGAGTAGAGTTGCTCCGCCGAGATCGTCGGCGGCCCCATTGAAGCCCTTCAGACGCTCCTCGACTTGGTTCAGGCGCTCCTGTTGCTCCGCCGAGATCGTCGGCGGCCCCATTGAAGCTCTGTCAACAGGTTAAAGAATCTGGCGGTTCGCTATGTTGCTCCGCCGAGATCGTCGGCGGCCCCATTGAAGCTTGGTAGACGAGTCCTGCGTAGTTCAATTGCCCCGTTGCTCCGCCGAGATCGTCGGCGGCCCCATTGAAGCATCGTACACATTCAAGATCACAAGATCCTTGAGATGCGTTGCTCCGCCGAGATGGTCGGCGGCCCCATTGAAGCATGCAATGCACGAAGCGGGAATTTTGTCGTCGAAGCCGCACGTTGCTCCGCCGAGACGGTCGGCGGCCCCATTGAAGCTGTGGCGAGGCGATGCGGCAGATGACCACAGTACAGTTGCTCCGCCGAGATCGTCGGCGGCCCCATTGAAGCGTATCCGTAAACGTCCAGCCAGACGTGCTGACCGTAACGTTGCTCCGCCGAGATCGTCGGCGCCCCCAATCACGACAAAGAGGGCGGCAATCATCCGCCCTCTTCAATCGTCGTGCATGCATTCCGCTTTCAAGCTTCTATCCTCCGAAAGTCATCCCGTAAGCCAAGCCAGCATCCAACGGCCACAACGGCCATGCCGATCAGGGCGATGGCGTCCGAAGGACTGCACCATCTGTCCAACATGCCACCGAGTCACGAGCCGAGCGGCGGGCCAAGTGCAATCAGTGAACCCCGTAGGCCCATGATGCGTCCCACGACCTGCGTCGGCACAGAGCGCTGGACGACGGTCCGCGCCAGCGGTGGATACCCGCCAAACAGGAGTCCGGCGCAGGCGAGGAACACGTAGATGAGCGTGAAGGCGTGGATCCAGAACAGCGGCGCGAACGCCGCGCCCCATCCGATGATCATCATCGCCATGACGACGCCGGTCCTGCGTCTCTTGGAGATCCAGCCGCTTAACGCCGCCCCAGCAATCGAGCTGATGGCATAGGCGGTCCAAAGGCTGCCTAGGATCCAGGCACCTCGACCAAACTGTCGGTGCGTCAGGAGAGGCAACTCGATGTCAAGCGCGCCGTACGCCAGATTGAGCGCCCACGCGCCGATGGTGATCCACCAGACTGGATGCAGCGCGTACAACGTCTTCATGGCCTCGAGGGTGTTTTGCACAAACGATCGCGCCGCTTGACGCATCGTCATCGGCGCACGCCTCGCCTGCCCGGGTATCTCCGCCAGTCCAACACATAGGGCCGCGAGCCAAAACGAAATTGCGTCCAAGAAGATGGCCGCAGAGGTTCCTGCGCGCGCGATGGCGAATCCGCCAAGTGTCGGTCCCAGAATGGCTGCGCCGTTCCACAGGATCTCCATGAGCGCATTGACGGGGCCAAGCTCATCATCCGCTATGATGTTGGGGATGACGACGCTCCAGCCGATGGTCGAGAACGGCGTAAGGCAGCCTGCCGCAAACGCGAACATCAGAAACGTCCACACCGGAAGCGCGTGCATACGTTCCAGCACGGCGATGGATGCGAACAAAGCGCCGAGCATGACGTGGGATGTGATGAGCGCCCACTTGTGCGATGTGTGGTCTAGAACGTGCCCAACGGTGGGGCCGAGCGCGACGGCTGGCAGGCCGAAGGCAAGGCCCAGCCATCCCATGATCTGCGCGCTCTTGGTCATGGTCATCGTGGACCACAAAGCCCCATCCAGCCCACCTGATCGCCCAAAACAGACACGCCGTCCGCAATCATGAAAAGTGCCAGACCGCGGCGTTGGAACCACGACCCGTATGTCCTCATGTTCAGTTGTCACCTCGTCAGGAGCCCCCTGCTGGAAGCTCGCAAATGGTTGCAGACGGGGCTTCCCCCGACGAGATGGATCAAATGGGCCTGTGCATCCGAACGGCTCCCTTCCGCCAATCTCCAAAACATTGTATCGCAAACTCACAAAAAAGCGCCGCTCGCGTGGAGCGACGCCTCTCCTTGATTCTCCGCATTATCTCCGCGGTTCGTACGGGATGCCATCCGCCGCTGGTGGCGTGGATCGGCCAATGAGCCCGGTCAGCGCGAGAATGGTCAGCGCGTACGGAATCATCTGCAGAATGTTCGACGACACGCCATGGCCTTGCAGCACGATGCCGAGCGCGGTGGAAAAACCGAAGATGAGCGCCGCGCCGAACGATCCGAGCGGCGTCCACTTGCCGAAGATCATCGCGGCGAGCGCGATGTAGCCGCGGCCGCTGGTCATGTTGGACGTGAACCCGTTCAGGATGCCGATGGACAAATACGCCCCGCCGATGGCGGAAAACACGCCGCTCAAGACCACACCGAGATACCGCAGCCGCCACACCGGGATGCCGAGCGTGTCCGCCGCGAGCGGATTCTCGCCGACGGATCGCATCCTGAGGCCGAGCCGGGTGGAGAACAGGAACCAGTGGGACAGGAAAATCAGGACGATCCCGATGTACACGAGCACGCTCTGGTTCGTGAAAATCACGCCGATGTACGGAATTCTATCCAGGCCCGGGATGCTCACCGACGGCAGCTTCGGCGTGTTCACAGGGGTGCCGTTGTATCCGAACAGCGTGTTGAGTAAGAACGTCGTCAGGCCCGCGGCGAAGATGTTGATGCCCATGCCGAGCACCGTTTGGTCGGCGGACACGTGAATCGCGCCCCAGGCGAGCGCGAGCGCGGTGAGTGCGCCGCACACGATGGCGGCCAGAAGTCCAATCCACGCGTTCCCGGTCCAGTACGAGAATGCGACGCCAAAAAAGGCGCCGATAAGCATGATGCCTTCCATCGCGATGTTGACGACGCCCGTACGCTCCGAGAACGTGCCGCCGACGGCCGGGAGCGCGAGCGGGATCGCCATGGACAAGGTCAGCGCCCAAATTTCGGGGTTGGAGAAGACCATCCGTGCGCCTCCTTTCACAATCCGGGAATCGGCTCGTCAGCTTGCGGGCGTCTGGGCTCTCGCGGAGCGGCGCCGCCGATACCAACCGATGACCTGCGGGATGATGCGCTCACATCCGACAAAGAAGATGATGAGTCCGGTCAGCACATTCGTGAGCGAAGCCGGGACGTTGGAGACAATCTGCATGTTTTGCCCGCCTGTGGTTAGCGCGCCGAAAAAGAGGCCCGAGATGACGACGGCGAGCGGGTTGTTGCGCGCGAGAAGCGCCACCACGATGGCCGTGTAGCCGTAGTTCGACGAAAAGCCATCGAGCAGCTGATGATCGACGCCGAGCATTTGCACCGCCCCCGCCAGGCCGGCGAAGAGTCCCGACAGCGCGAGCGCAATGACGATATGCAGCTTGACGCGGATGCCGGCGTATTTCGCCGCGCGCGCGTTCAGGCCGACGGATCGCAGGGAAAATCCGAGCGTCGTCTTGTAGAGCAGGAACCACGCGACGATCACGGCCAGCGCCGCGATGAGGATGGAGATAGGTGACAGCTGGGATCGCGCAAACCCTTGCGTGAAATAAGGAAATTGGGTGTTCGACGCGATGAGCGGCGACTGGGGGATGTACCCCTTCTCCTGCATCGGTCCGCCCTCAATGAGGTAGCGTGCGAACAAAATCGCGATGTAACTCATCATCATAGTGGTGATGACCTCGTGTGCGCCGACGAACGCCTTCGTGAGCCCGGGCACGATGCCTGCCCACAGCGCGCCCGCGATCATGCCGGCTGCGAGGCAGAAGAGCATGTGTAGCCAGCCGGGCAGGGACGTGAAGTGGTAACCCACCCAGACCGCCGCCGTCGCGCCGATCCAGTACTGGCCGTCCGCACCGATGTTGAACAGCCCGCTCTGAAACGAGATGGCAATGCCAAGCCCGATGATGATGAGCGGCAGGCTCGCCGTGAGCGTGTTGCCCAAGTTGCCGAGATTGCCAAATGCGCCCGAGATGAGCGATCCATACACGGACACCGGATTGTACCCGAGCGCCGCCACCAGGATGGCACCGATGGCGATGGCCACCAGGCTCGCGGCCACGGGCAAGAGAATCGACTGCAGCGCCTTCACGCCGTCCCCTCCTTCGCGCGCCGTCCCGTCATCATGAGGCCGAGCTGCTCGCGCGTGGCCTCCGTCCCATCCACCACGCCGACGATCTCGCCGTCATGCATCACGGCGATGCGATCCGACAGGCTCAGGATCTCGTCCAGTTCCAGTGAGATGAGCAACACCGCCTTGCCTTCGTTGCGCAGCCGGACCAGTTGGCGGTGCACGCCTTCGATGGCGCCGACATCCAGCCCTCGCGTCGGCTGAGCCGCAATCAGGACGAGCGGATCTCGCGATACTTCGCGGGCGAGGATCACCTTTTGCTGGTTTCCGCCCGAGAGCTCCGAGGCCTTGCGCCGGAAATCGGGCGGGCGCACGTCGAACGCCTCAATCAGCCGCTTGGCGTACGATTCGGCCGCGCGTCGGTTCAAGATGCCGCGCCGCGAAAACGGAGGCCGCCGAAAGTCGCGGAGAATGATGTTGTCGGCGAGATCGAACGAGAGAACGAGGCCGTCGAGCTGCCGATCCTGCGGCACATACGCGATGCCGAGTTGTATCCTCTCGGCGGGGGAGAGGTGCGTAATGTCGCGCCCGTCGAGCACAATCTGCCCCGCCTCCGCGCGCAACAGGCCCGCGATGGCGTCCGCGAGTTCAAACTGTCCGTTTCCGTCGATACCCGCGATGCCAAGAATTTCGCCGCGCCGGACGGTCAGGCTCACGCCTTTCACGCGCTCGTGCCGATCCGCCGAGCGCACCCGCAGATTTCGCACTTCCAGAACGGGCGATCCGGCCTCGATGGGCGGCTTCTCGACGCGCAGCACGACCTCACGGCCGACCATGAGGTTGGCGAGCATCTGCGGCGTCGCGCCTTTCGTTTCGAGCGTTTCCACCGTCTTTCCGGCGCGCATGACCGTGACGCGATCGCTGATTTCGAGAACCTCGTCGAGCTTGTGGCTGATGAAAAGCACGGGCACGCCTTCGGCCTTCAGCGCGCGGATGATGTTGAACAACTCCCGCGTCTCCTGAGGGGTGAGGAGTGCCGTCGGCTCGTCGAGGATGAGCACGCGCGCTTTGCGGTAGAATGCCTTGAGAATCTCGACGCGCTGCTGCAGGCCGACGGTGAGATCGCCCACTTTCGCGTTGGGATCGATGGCGAGGCCATACCGCTCGGACAGCTCGCGGACGCGCCGCACCGCTTCTCGGCGGTCAAAACGGAGCCCGCCCGGTTCGTCGCCCAGGACGACGTTTTCGGCGACGGTGAGCGCCGGGATGAGCATGAAGTGCTGGTGCACCATGCCGATGCCGGCGAGAATGGCGTCGCGCGGGCTTCGGAAATGGACAGGCTGTCCAAACAGCCGGATCTCGCCGGACGTGGGCTCCAGCAGGCCGTAGATGACCTTCATCAGGGTGGACTTGCCAGCGCCGTTTTCGCCGAGGATGGCGTGCACTTCCCCTGCTTGCACGGTCAGGTTCACGCCGTCATTAGCCTTGACGCCTGGAAACCATTTTTTGAGGTCCACGACTTCCAACACAGGTTCCAAAGCCGGGATCGCCTCCAAGTGAAGAGCTCCAAATCGTGGGAAGAGCGGCGCGCGAAAGCGCCGCCCTCCCGCTGTTCACTTCTGCACGGTGGTGGATACCTGGATCTTGCCGCTCAGGATCTCCTGCTTCGCCTGGTTGACCGCATCCGTCACCGACTTCGGCAGGCCCGAGATGAGCGGCGCGATGCCGACGCCGTTGTTCGAGAGGTCGAAGTTGTTGACGCCGCTCTTGAAGGTGCCGTCCTGCACGGCCTTGATGGTGTCAAACACGGACGTGTCCACCCGCTTGATGGCGCTCGTGATGACCGTGCCGGGCGCGAGATACGACTGGTCCGTGTCCACGCCGATGGCGTAGACCTTCGCGCTCTGCGCGGCTTTGATGGAGCCGATGCCGGTGCCGCCCGCCACCGGGAAGATGATGTCGGCGCCCTGCGCAATCTCGTTCTGCGCGTACTGGCTGCCGGCCGCCTCGTCGTTGAACGAGTTGGTGTATTCGACGATGACCTTGCCTGTCGGATCCACGCTGTGGAAGCCCTGCTGGAAGCCCGCGATGTACGTGTCCACCGGCGGGATCTCCTGGCCGCCCACCACGCCGACGGTGTTGTGGCTGTTGATGTTCTTCAGGAGATGATCCTTCTGCACCATGCCGGCCACGACGCCCGCGAGGTAGCCGGCCTGCTGCGACTGGAAGATGGCGCTCGCGACGTTCGGGATGCCGGTGATGCTATCGTCGATGATGAGGAAGTGCGTCTTCGGGTATTCCTTGGCCACTTGTTGCACCGCGTCTGCCATGAGATAGCCCACGGCGATGACGAGATCGTACCCATCCTGCGCGAAGTGGCTGAGGTTCGGGACGTAATCCGACTCGGACTGGGACTGCACGACGCTCGTCTGGATGTTGGGCAGCTCTTTCTGCGCCTCCTGCATGCCGACGTACGCCAGATGGTTGAAGCTATTGTCGTTGAGACCGCCGGTATCGGTGACGAGGCCGACCTTGATGGTCTTGCCGCTCGTCGACGTGGTGTTGCCCGTGCCGCCGCTGTTCGCGGTGTTGGTGGTGCCGGACGACGAGTTGTTGGTGCCGCACCCCACGACGAGGGCGGCCACGGCCAGGATGGAGAGGCCGCTCTGCCAAATCCGTTTCTGCATGTGATGAACCCCCTTGAGAATGGATCCGATCAACGCAAGCATTTGCTGCCGAGCGCATTTCCATGCTCGGAACCATTCGACGCACATTCGACACTCGTCGACGAATCTCCTGTGTCAATTTGCTGGATCTCAACTTGGATTCGAGTCCATGTTGCACAAAGGAATTGAAGACGAAAGAGTGTGAAGTGGCGGGCGTTTTGGGAAGACGGGCGTCGCGTTTGGGCGCATCCCGCGATTCGCGGTATGATGGCCTTGATGAGGTCGGGGCTCGCGGGCGGAGCGCGGGCGGCGACGGTCCGAAAGGAGAGGGATCATGGCATCGGATGTAAAACACACCGCGCTTTTGGTGATGGACGTCCAGAACGGCATTGTTTCGCGGTACATTCAGGATGCATCGGCCATGCGTCCGTTTCAGCAGGCCGTGTCGGCTGCGCGCAAGGCGGGCATGCAGGTCATCTTCGTGCGCGTGGCGTTCAGCGAAGGTTTCCCTGAGGCGAGCCCGCGCAACAAGATGTTTGCGCACCTCGCGCAGGCCGGCAACATGACGGTGAGCGCCGACACCACCCAAATTCACGAGTCGGTGCGGCCAGAGCCGGGAGAGCCGGTGGTCACGAAGTACCGGGTCAGCGCATTTGCCGGCAGCAACCTGGAGGTCATCCTGCGCGCCAAGGACATCACGCACCTCGTGCTCTGCGGCATCGCCACATCGGGCGTGGTGCTCTCCACGCTGCGGGAGGCGGCGGACAAGGACTACGCGCTGACCGTGCTGAAAGACGCCTGCCTGGACGCCGATCCGGAGGTGCACCGAGTGCTCGTGGAGAAGGTGTTCCCGCGGCAGGCCGACGTGATGACCGTCGAGGAGTGGGCGAAGACACTCGCCTGATGCGGGGAGGCGTGAGGCGTGGAAATCGCGCCGAAGATTCACCTGTTGGAGTGCACCAAGGGAAGCTACAGCTATCTTGTGCTGGGCGACGAGCCCGTGCTGGTCGATACCAGCATGCCCGGGCGTGCGGACGAGATCGTGGAGGCGCTTGCGTCCCTCGGTCTGAAGCCGGGCCACCTCGCCCACATCGTCCTGACGCACCTGGACGTGGATCACATCGGCAATGCCAAGCGGCTGAAGGAGCTCTCCGGCGCGACACTCTGGGCGCCCGCGCCGGACATTCCGTACATTGAGGGCACCGCGAAGCCGAAGGGCGTGCGCCGCGCGATTGCCGGGCTGATGCGCGTGGAGCGTCCGAAGGTGGACCGCGCGCTCGAGCCGGGCGCACACGTGGGCGGCCTGGAGGTGGTACCCGCGCCCGGTCATACGCCCGGCCACGTCTGCCTCATCGCGCGCGACACGCTTTTGGCGGGCGATCTCGTCACGACCCGCGGGGGCCGACTGAAGAAGTCGCCGTCCTTCCTCACCTGGGACAAGGCGGCGCTCAGGCAGTCGCTCGCGGACGTGGGCAGGTTGTCGTTTGACTGGGTCTGCCCCGCGCATGGCGATCCCGTCCGGCGCGGATCCCTGTGGGAGGCGCTGGTGGAGTAGTCGGGGGTTCTGGGCTCGTGAAGGCGAGGCGCGAGTGACGCGCCTCGTTTCGCTCACACGCCGACGTTCGATTCCTCGCGCTCGCGGACGTAGGGCAGGAGCTTTTCGCGCGCCCAGTCCGGCAGCGGGGCGGATTTGCGCTTCTCGAAATCGTAGTGGACGACCACCGCGGTGCCTTCGCACATCACCTCGCCGCGGACGCTTACGATTTGACAGAAGAATTCGAAGCTTGATCTCCCGAGCCGCGTGAGCCAGGTGCGCGCCACCACGTCGGTGTGCTCGGGATAGCGCGTCTCCTGGCGGAAGTCGATGTGCAGCGAGGCGATGACGAGCGGCAGACGCTGGCCGGGGAACACCTCCTGCAGAAAGGAGATGCGGGACTCCTCCATATAGGTAGCGTAGACCGCGTTGTTCACGTGGCCGTTCAAATCGGTATCGCTGTAACGAATATGAATCGGCGTTTCATGGATCAAACTGCATTCCCCCTGTCGGTTTCGTCGCATTTCTCTGCAGTCCATTGTAACCGAAGTCCGCAGGCAAGGAGGAATCCCTGTGCGCCGAATTCACCGGCTCCGCATGGCAGTTGTCATTGTCGTCTCCGGTCTCGCTCGTGTTTGTTCCCGTTGCTTCCCAAACGAGGGGTAGGCCGAATGTTCCCGCCTGCCCACCACGCGTGACCCGGGGAGATGCAGATGGCAGTTGTGACCGACGTCCTTTCAGGGCTGTTGATGCTTTGGTTTAGCCTCTTGTTCATAGGAATCAACCGATTCTGCGGGAGAATCAAGTGGAAGGATCGCGACGCTTGGCAGTACATACTGCTCGAATGCATGCTGATCCTGTACTTTATCGGGAGCTTGAAGCGATGGTATTTCGTGATTCCTATGATGGCGTTTTTGTTTCCTGTGTGGGATTTTCTACAGTTCCGCGCCCACTGGATCTCGTGGATCACCGGTGCCTCGGACGAAAGGCTTCGACGTTATGACGACGCATTCGGTGACAATGTGTACTTGCTTCCCAAATCCGACAGGAGGACTGTGCCGGACGCTTATCACACGGTGCAACACGTTTTGATGGCGCTCAACACAATCGCGGTCTTCGCCATGTTGCGTTGAGGCTTCGAAGCATGCGCGAGCGCGCAGGGCACCGGGCCCTGCGCCCTCATCCTTCCATCACGCAGGCGCGCCGCACTTTCCACCCCACGCGCTGCCCTTCCTGGTATTGCGGCGGGCCCACGTGGCTCGCCAAGAGCCTCCCGGCGAGGGACTCGAGTTCGTACAGCGTCCGGTGCCCCACGTACTGCACCCGGACCACGCGGCAAGGCAGCGACGCCTCATCGTCGGCGGTGAGTTCACACCACTCCGGCCGCATCATGAGCGTCCTGCGGCCGAGATCGGCCGAGGGGGGCGCGGACGTCAGTCGAACCATCTGCTCGCTGTCCGCGATTTGCACAAGCGCCTGCCCGCTCCCGTTCACCTCGCGCACCACGCCCGTGGCGCACGCGGCCGGCCCCAAAAGCCGGGCGATCTCGGCCGTGCGCGGGTTCTCGTACACCTCCGCGGGAGATTCCACCTGCAGGATCTCCCCGTGCATCATGACGGCCACGCGGTGCGCCAAAGACAGCGCCTCGTCCACCTGGTGGCTCACGTACAGCGCGGCCGCCCCCGTCTGTCGAATCCGCTCCCGCACCTCGTGCATGAAGGTTTCGCGGTTGGCCGGATCGAGGCTCGCGGTGGGCTCGTCAAACAGGTACAGCTCCGGCCTCGACGCGAGCGCCCGCGCCAGGCCGACCCGCTGGCGCTGGCCGCCAGAGAGTTCCGACGGATAGCGCGCGGCAAACGCGTCCATGCCGACCGCGGCGAGCACCGATTCTGCCTCGCGCCGCGCCAGAAGCCGCGCCATGCCCCGCCTGCGGAGCGGATAGGCCACGTTGTCCACCACCATCCACTGCGGCCAGAGCGCGTGCGACTGAAACACCACGCCCACGCGCCTGCGCTCCGGCGGAAGAGAAAGCGTCGGCGAGGCCACCATCTCCTCGCCTATCCAGATGGCCCCCGATTGAATGGGATAAAACCCCGCGATGGCGCCGAGAAGCGTGCTCTTGCCCGATCCAGACGGCCCGACGAGCGCGACGATCTCGCCCGCCTCTATGGTCAGCGACGCGCGTCTGACCGCCACCTGCTGGCCGTGCGCCACAGTGACGCCTGCGACGGAGAGGCGATGCGCTTTCGAATCCTTCATCCGAGTTTCACCTCCTCGAGGGGTGCGGCCGGCACGGCCATGCGAAGCTGCGACAGGCCCTGGCTTCGCCGCCCCCTCGGCTCGCGCAGCGCCAAGAGGCCCAGGGCGAAGCTCGCGGCCGTCATCCACACGGCCAAGACCGCGACCGTACGGACATCCCCGCCTTCGCTCGCGGACAGCACGGCCACGGCGATGGTCTGGGTATTCGGGCCGTAAAGCAGGCTCGCGAGTGTCACCTCGTACAAGCCAGACATGAGCGCCTGCAGCGCCACCTGGCGCGCCGCGGGCCGGATGGCGGGCCAAATCGCCGCACCATACGCCCCCGCAGGCCCTGCGCCAAACGATCTCGCCGCGCGCCACGGTTCGGGCGGCGCATTCCCGCGCGCCGCCACGATGGCGTCGGCGAGGCCGTAGAACTTCGCTACGTACGCGAGACCCAGGATCCACCAGGTGCCGTACAGCACGTGCCCGAAGGCCACCAGGATGGCGACGGCCACGGCCGTTCCAGGCGCCGCGTACAGCAGCCATAAGGCGAGATGGGCCGCCCGCGCCACCGCGGAGGCTGGCACGGCTTCTGCGGCGACAAGACCAAGCAGGGCGATCACGGCGGCGGCCAACACGGCGAGGACGACCGTGTGCACGAGCGCCGGCCACGCGCTGACGAGCGGCGAGAACAGTCCCGCCGCGTCCCAGTTCCTGGGCGTGGGCGGCAGGCCGTAGGCTCGCGTGAGGGCGGTGAGCACAAGGGCGGCGAGCGGAAGGCCGCTCGTCGTCGCCACGTACAGCCCGTATGCGGCGAGCGAAATCGCGCGAACCCGCTTGGGAAACAGGGGCAGGGGCGGTGCGCTGGGGGCAGACGTGCCGAGGCCGGGATCGAACCGCATGGCCGCTCGGCTCACGGTCACCGCCAGCGCGCCGACGGCCATGAGTTCAAACGCCTGCCATGTGGCGGCCGTGAAACCCTGCGTGCCGCCCGTGGACAGGTTGGCGAAGATGGAGGTGGCCGCCGTGCGAAACCCGCTCGGCTCGCCGAGTTCGTACGGGACGCCAAAGTCGCCCAGGGAAAACGCGAACGACAGCGCGCAGGCCGCCAATAGCGGGCGCAGCGCCACCGGCCGGAACGCGGCCCAGAAGGCGCGCCAAAGCCCGGCCCCGCAGGAGCGCGCGGCCCACATGGGTTCGACGTTCATGGCCGCAACGGCGGTCAGTCCACTCAGATAGCCGATGGGGGCCGCGTGGATGGCGAGGGCCGCCGTGACGCCCCATGGCCCGTACAGCCAGCTCACGTGGACGTGCGCCAACTGGTCCAAAAGGCCCGCCCGGGCGTAGGCGTCGCCGAGCGCGAACGCGCCGATGAACGGCGGCGTCCACAGCGGCAGGAGGCTGATGGCGTGAAGGGCCGCCTGACCCCGGCGCACGGCGCCAGAGAGCATGACGGCCCAGGCCATGCCGACAAGGCTCGCGATGGCGCTCGATACGGCGCTCGTCCACAGCGAGTTCCAGAGCGGGCCGAGGGTCGAGGCGAGGCCCGCCGCCGACGGGAGTTCAAGGGCGAGATGGAACACGGGGTAACCGCATAGAACCGCGGCGGCCGCGGCGAGCACCAGCGTGCCAACCGCGGCGATCCACGAGATGCGCGATTTCATCGGAAGATCTGGGCGAACTGGTGGAGGATGTTCGCCCGGTCTCGTTCCAACTGCGCCCAGGGCACCTGCATCACCGCCGCACCCTTCGGCACCGTGGGGGACGCGCCGACGACCGGGGACAGGCCGACGGACGCCACCACCTTCTGACCGGCCGGGCTCAGGAGCCAGTTGGCAAACGCCTTGGCCACCGGCGTCTCGTGTCCTTTGACGAACGCGAGAGGCCCCGGCACCACGATGGCGCCGTCCTCTGGCCACACCACGGCGATGGGCGATCCTTGCTTCACAAGCGTGAACGCGGCGCTGTCGTTGGTCATGCCCACGTCCACCTTGCCGCTCGCGACGTCGTCCGCCACGGTCTTCACCGACGACTGCACCGCCGCGCCGTTCTGCTTTAGCGTCTCAAAGTAGTTCCAGCCGTAGCGCGTCTCCATCATGCCGACAAACGCCATGGTGGTGCCGGAATAGGACGGATCGCCGATTTCCACCTCGCCCTTGTACGCGGCGCTGGTGAGGTCGCGCCACGAGTGGGGCACAGGCAGGGACATGCCTTTGTGGTACACGATCACGTCGTGAAACACGTACGCCCCCACCCAATCCGCGCCCTGATCCGCGCTCGGCAGGTGGCTTGCGCCAGACGGCTTCTCGCGCGAGAGAATGCCTTGGGCGGCCAAGGTGTCCGCCGCGGTCGGATCGGCCAAGAGCACCATATCCGCGCCGATGGCGTGCGCCTTCGCCTCCGACTCGAGCCGCGTCACGAGCGCGCCCGTGCCCGTGGTCACCATTTGCACGCGCGCGGCCGGATCGTACGCCTCAAACGCTTGCGCCAGCGCCTGGGCGTTCTGCTGGGTCAGCGCGGCGTACACCGTGACGGTGCCCGCGGGCTTCGTCCCTTGGGCACTCGCCGAGGACTCTGCGGGGGCATGGGGATGTTGCTCGGCGTGCCACGCTGCGACGCCCGCCGCGACGACCACCGCCGCCGCGGCGACACTCAATCCCTTCATGAGCATGCGTTTCACCCTCCATTCGACTCCTTGCTCCGATGGTACCGAGCGTGTGTGGAGATTCGATGAAGGGAAGCGCACGCAACGGTTAAAGATTGGGAACCTTGTGTTGAGATTTCGTCACGCTTTGCGCATGTACATCCGCACCGCGAGCGGGGCAAAGATGAGCATGATGGCCGCGGCGCCGGCGAGCGAGATGGCGATGTCCGGCGTCGCCTGGCCCTGATTGGCGAGCGACCGCACGGCGGCAATCAGGTGGGAGAGCGGATTGACGTTGACGAACACCTGCAGCCACTTGGGCATGGTGTTGACCGGCGCAAACGCGTTCGACAGGAACGTGAGCGGGAACAGGATGAGCATGGAGATGCCTTGCACGCTCGCCGCCGTCCGCGCCACGACGCCGAAGAACGCGAAGATCCAGCTGAGGGCGAACGCGCACACGATGACGAGCAGCGCAGCGATAGCGACGTGCGCAAGGCCCCCGCGCGGGTGATAGCCCATGAGGTACCCCACGGCGAAGATGAGGACCGTGGCCAAGAGGTACCTCACCATGTCGGCGAGGAGCGCGCCCGCAAGCGGCGCGATGCGGGCGATGGGCAGGGCGCGGAAACGATCGAACACGCCCTTGTCCATGTCTTCGCGCAGCTGGACGCCGGTGACGACGGACGCGGTGATGACCGTCTGCACGAGGATGCCCGGGATGACGAGCGGCAAATAGTTCTGTGAGTTGCCGGAGATGGCGCCGCCGAAGATGTAGGTGAACATGAGCGTGAAGATGATGGGCTGCAGCGTGACGTCGAACAGCTGCTCTGGCGTCCGGCGCATCTTCAACAGGCCGCGGTAGGCCATGGTGAGCGACTGGCGCAGTGCAATCGCCATAGAGGCGCGCGCCGGGATGACTTCGAAGGCTGTCTGTTGCATCAGGCACTCTCTCCTTCGTCGGCGGTTTCGGCCTCGTGACCGGTGAGGGCGAGGAACACCTCGTCTAAGGTCGGCTTTTGCACGCCGAGTTCGGTGATGTCGATGCCGGCTGCCTTCAGCGCCACGAGCAGATCCGGCAAGACGCTCGTGTCGGCCACAGGCGCGATGATCCGGCGCCCCTCGGGCGAGGGCGTGGCCTGCGCGCCAAGCGCCGCTTCCACGATGGCGCGCGCCCGCGGCACATCCTCCGGGTTGGCGAAGGTGAGGTGCAGGGACGACCGGCCCACCGACGACTTCAGCTCGTCCGGCGTGCCTTCCGCAATCACGCGGCCGCGATCGATCACGGCGATTCGGTTCGCCAGCTGGTCCGCCTCATCCAAATATTGCGTGGTCAGGAGCACGGTTGTGCCTTCGCGCACGAGCTGGCGGATGGTGTCCCACATCTGGGCGCGCGTGCGCGGATCGAGCCCGGTGGTGGGTTCGTCGAGGAAGATGAGCGGCGGCGTGGCGATGAGGCTGGCCGCGAGATCCAGGCGGCGCCGCATGCCGCCGGAAAAGTGCTTCAGCGGGCGATTGCGCGCCTCGGTGAGGCCGAACTGCTCGAGCAGGCGCTCTGCCGTCGCTCGCGCCTCGCGGCGGCTCTGTCCGAGGAGGCGCGCGAAGAGCACCAGGTTTTCCGCGGCGGTGAGCGTCTCGTCGACGGAGGCGTACTGACCAGTCACGCCGATGAGCTGGCGCACGCGGTGCGCGTCCTTCACGACGTCGTGGCCGAAGATGCGCGCCTGGCCTGCGTCTGGGCGGATGAGCGTCGCGAGCATGCGCACGGTGGTGGTCTTGCCGGCGCCATTGGGGCCGAGCAGGCCGTACACCGTGCCGGCCAGCACGGACAGGCTGATGCCGTCGACGGCGCGATGGGGGCCGAAGGCCTTGACGAGATCGACCGCTTCGATGGCGAGCGCGTCGGCGCCCGTGGCGGCCGAGGTCTGGGCTTGTGTAACCATCAGGGACATGCGAAAAAACCTCCTTTCGCGCTCATCGTAGCGGCGGAAGATGAACAGACGATGAACGGAAAGGAGGTCGGTTTTTCGCGTCAGCGCGCGGGTGCGTCGAGCGCGCCGACCACCGGATGCGGGACGTACGGTTCTTCCAGATAGCGCATCTCGTCGTCCGAGAGCTTGACGTCGAGGGCGGCCACCGCGTCCTCGAGGTGGTGCATCTTGGTGGCCCCGACAATCGGGGCGGTGACGCCCGGCTTGTGCAGGAGCCAGGCCAGTGCAATCTGGGCGCGCGGGACGCCGTGGCGCTCCGCGAGCTCGCCGACGCGATCCAGAATAGCCTGATCGACCTCTGCCATGCGGTCGTACTTGGCGCGCTGCACCTGGTCGGTCTCGGAGCGAAGCGTCGATTCGGACCGCCCCCGCGCCAGGCGGCCAGCGGCGAGCGGGCTGTACGGGATGACGCCGATGCCCTCCTCGCGGCAGAGCGGCATCATCTCGCGCTCCTCCTCGCGGTAGATGAGGTTGTAGTGGTTCTGCATGGAGACGAACCGGGTGAGCCCGCGCCCATCCGCCACGGCCAACGCCTTCATGAACTGCCACGCGTACATGGCCGACGCGCCGATGTAGCGGACCTTGCCGGCCTTGACGAGATCGTGCAGGGCCTCGAGCGTCTCCTCAATGGGCGTCTGGTAGTCCCAGCGGTGGATCTGGTACAAATCCACGTAGTCCGTGCCGAGCCGCTTCAGGCTTTGGTCGATGGCCTCCATAATGGCCTTGCGCGACAGGCCGCTGGCGTTCGGCCCCTCGCGGAGCGGGAAAAACACTTTGGTGGCGATCACGACCTGATCTCTCGGCACCGCTTCCTTGAGGATCTTGCCGACGATTTCTTCGCTCGTGCCGATGGAGTAGACGTTCGCCGTGTCGAAGAAGTTGATGCCGAGATCGAGCGCGCGGTGGATGATGGGGCGCGCGTCCGCCTCGTCGAGCACCCAGGGATGGTGCCAGGTGCCGGGCTTGCCAAAGCCCATGCAGCCGAGGCAGATGCGAGAGACCTCAAGCCCGGTTTGGCCGAGTTTGACGTATTCCATCGCTGAAACCTCCTTTTGTGCCGTGGATGGGAATCCTCCTGGTGCGCGGATGGCTTGGCCTCAGACGTCCAGGTGGCGCGAGCACATCCACTTGACAATCTCGGGGTCGGTGTGGGAGAAAAACAGGCTCTTGCCCGTGTCAAGCGTCCGGATTTCGTCCATCTCTTCCGCGGAGAGCTCGAAGTCGAACACGTTGAAGTTCTCCTCAATGCGCTCGGGGCGAACGGACTTGGGGATGACGACGACACCCCGCTGAATGAGCCAGCGCAGGACCACCTGGGCGACCGACTTTCCGTGCCGCTTGCCGATCTCGGCGAGCACGGGGTTTTCAAACAGCCCGTTTCTCCCCTCCGCAAACGGGCCCCAAGATTCGATTTGCACACCATACGCCTGCATGATCTTGTGAGCCTCAATCTGTTGGCAGAAGGGGTGCGTTTCCACCTGATTCACCGCGGGCGTGATCTCGTGATGCATGATGAGATCGATCAGCCGATCCGGCGCGAAGTTGCTCACGCCGATGGCGCGGATCTTCCCGGCTTTGTACAATTCCTGCATGGCGCGCCACGCGCCGTACACGTCGCCGAACGGCTGGTGGATCAGATACAGATCCACGTAGTCAAGCTGCAACCGGTCGAGCGATCGCTGAAAGGCCGCCAACGTCGATTCGTAGCCCGCGTGCTCGACCCAAAGCTTGGTGGTGACAAAGAGTTCTTCCCGCGGGACTCCGCTCTTGCGGATGGCTTCGCCAACCGCTTGTTCGTTTTGGTACGACGCCGCGGTGTCAATCAGGCGATAGCCCACGCGGATGGCGTGAAGGACCGAGCGCTCGCAAAGGTCCAAATCCGTAATCTGATACGTCCCGAAGCCCAGCATCGGCATGCGAACGCCGTTGTTCAACGTCACATACTCCATGGGCGGACCTCCTTTCCGTCTATGGAGATTGTCCCACACAGACCGCATCCCGGCGACGCACATTCTCGCGCGGGCTTGCCAGATCCTCGCGCGTGTGAGTAGGAACCGAGCGGCGGGAGGTCGAATGCTCATGACAGCAGGTGAGGTGAAGATCATGCAGGAGGTCACCCAACGAGGCGCGAGCGCGCCTGGAAGCTCCGAGCTCCTGGGCCGCATCAGGGCGGTCATGGCAGAAGCTCTCTGCGAAGACGGCGTCCATTCGACGCCTGTGCCGGGTCTCACGCTGTACCGCTGGTCCGAGGCGTCCTCCCCGCGGCACGGGGTGTATCGCCCGTCGCTTTGTGTGGTCGCCCAGGGCGAGAAGCAGGTATGGTTCGGTCAGCAGGTCCTCACGTACAATCCGGCCACGTACCTCATCTCTTCCATCCACGTTCCGGCGCAATCGCGCGTGAGCCGGGCGTCTGCCGCACAGCCCTATCTGGCGCTTCGCATCGAGTTTGATCCGCAGGAGTGGCTGGACCTGCTCGAAGGGGGCGCGTTGGGCCGCGAAGACGAAGTCGAGCCCGAGGCGGGTCTCTGGGTTGCGCGCATGGAGGAACATCTCCTCGATGCCATCGCTCGCTACGTCGATCTGGTGCGTCACCCTGAGGACGTGCCGTATCTCGCGCCCCTCTGGCGCCGCGAGATCTTTTATCGCGTCATTCGCGGCGAAGGCGGCCAGCGGTGGGCGCGCCTCCTCGCTGCCGCCGGCCAGGCCAACCCAGCGCACCGCGCCGTGCGCCACCTCGCGGAGCATTTTCGCGATCACGTCCGCATCGACGATCTCGCCGCCCTGGTGAACATGAGCCCGTCCACCTTGCACCGCCACTTCAAAGCGCTCACGCACATGACGCCCATCCAGTATCAGAAGCGGCTGCGATTGCTGGAGGCCCGCAGGCTCCTCCTCGGCGGCGCGCAATCGGTGACGGAGGCGGCGCTCTCCGTCGGCTATGAGAGCGTGTCGCAGTTCACCCGCGACTACGCCCGCCTCTTTGGCTTGCCGCCGAGCAAGGACGTGGAGCGCCTCCGCCTCGCGCCGTGACAGACAGGCCCGCTTTTCAACAGGCCCGCCGTTCACGCGCCGTTCATCTTGGCGAGGTATCCTCGCGCGTGAGGTGATGAACATGGCGACCATCCTCGTGGCCGACGACGAGCCTCACATCCGCGAACTCGTGCGCAGCACGCTCGAGCGGGAAGGGCATCGGGTGGTGGAGGCGGCGGACGGGCGCGAGGCGGCGGATGCACTGACCCGTGAGTCCGTGCAGCTCGCCGTGATCGACGTGATGATGCCCGAGGTGGACGGGTTCGAGCTGACGCAATGGTTGCGCGAAGAGCGCGATGTGCCGATTCTGCTCCTGACCGCGCTCGGGGAGACAAGCCACAAGGTGCGCGGCCTTCGGCTTGGCGCGGACGACTACCTCGTCAAGCCCTTCGCCCCCGAGGAGCTTGTGGCGCGCGTCGAGGCGCTTCTGCGCCGTTACCGCATGCGGGCGGACGGCGCGCTCGATCTCGCCGGCCTCCGCCTCCTCTCGGACACGTATGAAGTCGAGGCGAACGGGGAGCGCATAGCGCTTCCGCCGAAGGAGTTTCAGCTTCTGTTCACGCTGGCCGCGTCGGCGGGCAGGACGCTCTCCCGCGACAAGCTGATTGAAGAAGTGTGGGGGTACGACTACGCGGGGGACGAGCGGACGGTGGACGTGCACATCAAGCGGTTGCGCGACAAATTCCCCGAGGACATCTACCCGTTTCGCATCCGCACCGTGCGCGGGTTGGGGTATCGCCTGGAGGTGAACGCGTGAAGGAGCGAGCCGCCTCGCGGGGGTCTGATGACTTCCGCGCCCGTCATGTGCGCTGGCAGTGGCGCGAAGCGTTGGATAGGCTTATCTGGATGTCGTGTTGGTCGTTCGTATTGCTGAGCGCCTCGTACGGCGTGGTGCGCCTCATCGGGCGCGCATTCGGGTGGCGGCCCGTGCCGTACGGCCAGCTGATGATGATTGGCGGCGTGGGCGTGGTGATGCTCGCGCTCGTCGCGCTTCTCTGGAATGCGCTTGGGTTTGATCGCGATGATCGCCTCTTTTTCCGCATTCTCGACTCCTTGCGCGAGATTGGCCGCGGGAATTTCAGCGCTCGCGCCATGCTGGAGGTCCGGCGTGGCTTTCCGGATCACCCCATGAACCAGCTGGTGCTGCACGTTCGCGAGATGGCGGAAGGGCTCGAGCGCATTGAACAGATGCGCCAGGAGTTTGTGGCGAACGTTTCCCACGAGATGCAGACGCCGCTCACGTCCATCCTCGGTTTCGTGAAGGCGCTCAAATCGGAAGGGCTGTCGGAAGGCGAGCGGCGCCACTATCTCGACATCATTGAGGCGGAGAGCGAGCGGTTGTCCCGCCTGGCGGACAACCTGCTCAAACTCACCTCGCTCGAATCAGGCCATCACCCGGTGACGCTCAAGCGCTTCCGTCTCGACCGCCAGTTGCGCGAGGTGGCGATTGCGTGCGAGCCGCTCTGGACGGAGAAGGGTCTCCTTCTCGACATGCAGGTGGAGCCCGTCGAGTTGGAAGGTGATGAGGACCTCCTCGGCCAGGTGTGGATGAATCTCCTGTCCAACGCCATCAAGTTCACGGAACCGGGCGGCCGAATTCAAGTGCGCCTCGAGAAGGAAGACGCAGGCGTCTGCGCCTCGGTTGCGGACACCGGCATCGGCATCCGTCCGGAGGATATGAGCCGCGTATTCACTCGCTTCTTCAAGGCGGATAGGTCGCGCGGCAAGCCGGGCAATGGGCTTGGCCTCGCCATCGCCAAGCGCATTGTGGAGATGCACCACGGGGACATCTCGGTCGAAAGTGAGCCAGGGCGTGGGTCGACATTCAAGGTGCACCTGCCGTATACTCAGGGTGGAAGCTGAGGATTGGCGTTCCATCGCCGTAGCTCGTGAATTCTTGTGTCCTTCGGGGAGGCGTGATGCGTGCTCGCCGCCGAAATTCTCCTTCTTCTCTTGTACGCGGCGATTGAATTCGCCGTAGGCTTGCTCTTTGCCTGGGCGTTTGCGCGCATGTTTCAGGTGAGGTTGTCGAAAAGGAAGAGGCTGTGGATGGCGACCGTCTGGGCTGTTCTCGGCGTGATTCCCACTGTGCTTGGAATCAACGGAGGATTGTGAATCGGTTGAACGAACGCCGGAAAGGGGCTTCGCATGGTCGGCGCGTTTTGGCACGGCCTGATTTTGGCCTTTGCGCTCATCCTGCCGATTGGCATGCAGAACGGATTCCTCCTCAGCCAAGGCGCGCTGCACCGGCGATGGCTGGCGGCCCTGCCGGCCGTGGTAACGGCGGCCCTCTGCGACACGTTTCTCGTGGCGCTCGCGGTCTTTGGGGTGTCGGGCGCCGTGTTTCATATCGTTTGGCTGCGCGTCGCGCTTGGCATCGTGGGCGTGGCCTTTCTGTTGTACATGGGCTTTCAGACGTGGCGCGAAAATCCTGACCATGACGACGCCGTCACATCCGAGGTCTGGTCGCCGCGTCGGCAGATGGGCTTCGCGATGTCGGTCTCCCTCCTGAATCCGCACGCGCTCATGGATACGCTCGCCGTGATCGGCGGGAGCGCGGCCGTGTACGGCACTTGGGGCGAGAGGGCGTCGTTCGCGGCGGCGTGCGCACTTGTCTCGTGGGTTTGGTTTTTCTTCCTCATGACGCTCGGCCATGTGGCGGGCCGCGCCGCGGCGGGGGTGGGGCTGAAGCGCGTCATCAACCGCATCTCCGCCCTCATGATGTGGGTCTCCGCGGGGCTCCTCATCCACATCCTGCTCACGTTCCGCTGACAGAAGGTTCCGGTCTTCATCCGTCGAGGCGAGCGCATGCCCGCGGGCGATGGGCCCGATGCGCGCATTCGCGCGACGGCAGGAAGCCCGGACGCGCAGATGGCGCCCCCGCGGGCGCCATCCGGCATTGGCAGGGGCGAGCGGGTCAGCTCACGACAAAGTTGACCACGCCGCCGTTGGTGAAGTAGCAGTTGCCCGTCCAGTTGCTCGTGTCAAACGCCTGGAAGTTGAGCGGATACGTGCCCGCGGTCACCGACGACGGCACCTGCCAGGTGGCCGTCACGGTCTGGGTCTGGCCGGGAAGGAGCGTGGTGCTCGGCCAGTACTTTTGGAAGATGGCGCCGTTTTGCCCGTCCACCTCCACGTCGATGAGCCCGTTCTGGAGCGCGTCGGTCGACGAGACGTTCGCGAACGTGGTCTGGATGGTCACCGTGTCACCCGGCGCAATGGAGATGTTGGTTCCCGACGGATAGTGGCCGCTCGCGTCCGGCGCCGGCACGTTGTACGTGGTGCCGTTCACCGTGATGATGGTGTTCTTCGTGACAATGTCGCCGTACTTGGCAGCGGGCGGCTGATTCACGGTCAAGGTTACGCCCGCCGTATCGGCGTCGTACGTGGCGCCTGTGGCTGGATCGAACGCGAACGCCTCGACGGTGTAGGTCCCGTTGGCGGATGGGGCCGCGAAGCTCCAGGATTCGCTCGCCGGCGCGCCTGGCGCAATCTCCACGCCTGTCACCTCGTGGCTCGCGACGAGATCGCCCGTCGAGTCGTACAGCTCAAGTTCCACCGTCGCGCCGTGCACGGGCCTATCCGAGCTGAACGACGCGGTCACGGTCTCGGAGCCGCCGGCAGTCACGGTGGGCGAGGAGAGCGCCAGGGTGTCCGTCACCGACGCGGCGGCGTGCGGCGCGGGGATGAGCGGGTGTAGGACGAGATCCATGCCACTGTACGGCATGAGTTTGATCGACTGGGCGGTTGGCAGTGTCAGCGCTGGGGTGATGGCGCTCGATCCTTCGCCGTACACGAGCGCCTTCGTGATGGCGTAGGGCCCCACGCCGAGCACGTTCAGATTTGCGCTGTAGATGGTCGAAGGGCTGCGGTTGACGAGCATTAGGGAGATGTCGCCGTTTGGCTCCCGCACCGCGTGCACGTCGATGTCGCTCTGGGACGAGGCGGAGCCCAGGAAGGTGTCGCCCGGCCGCGCGAAGTCGGACACGAGATGGAAGCCGTAGTACGGCGGCAGCGGGGTGTATTCAGGCGGCTCCTGAACGCCCTTGGGCGTGGTCTGCCCGGACGACAGCAGCCCGTAATCGCCGAACAGGTTCTGGCCGTAGAGGCTGGGACTCGTGTAGTTGTCCTCGGCGCCGTTCAGGAGGTCCCACCAGTCGACGTTGGCCGCGCCCGCCTGCACGAAGCCGGCGAGATCGTCCGCTAGGAACAGCGCCTCGGGCAGGTTCGTCGACTGCTGCCCCGGATTGTAGGACACGCTGTTGGTCTCGGTCACGAAGATTTGGATATTTTTTGCGTTCGATCCGGCGTATGCGTTGATCTCGCGCTTGAGCTCCGCCACCATGGCGGGGATCTGATCCGTGTCGGCGAGGAGCCCGGCGTCGGTCTCCTGGCCGGGAGTCTCGGGGTACCAGTGCACGTCGACGAAGTCGATGTACGGGCCGAGCGCCTTGAGCACGACGGTGTTCCAGTCGTCGTTGCCGTTCACGGTGGCGCCCCAGGGCCAGTTGTACGGCATGGTGAGCACCGCGCCAATTTTGATGTTGGGATCGACGGCGCGCATGGCCTGGATGAACTGCAGGGCGTTCTGCGCGTAGGTCTCCGGGCTCAGGCCGGGGTTACCTTTCTGCGGTTGGTTCGGGACGGCGTGATCGTCCGCCTCCCAGCCGTTGCCGTTGTAGTAGCCGTTGCCATAGGTCTCGTTGCCGAGCTCCCAATAGAGGACGTTGTCGTGATGGGTGACGTCGGCGTACTTGACCCAGTCGGCCGCGAGCTGGGGCGTGCCGGTGCCGTAGTTGACGGTGATGATGGGCGTGGAACCTACGGCGTTCACGAACTGCATGAAGTTGTCAAAGGTGTCGCTGGGGTTGACGTAGCCCCCATCGTTGCGCGTGTTGGTCTCCCAGTTGTACACGTCCGAGATGGAGCCGCCGGGCCAGCGGATGAGCGTGGGATGGAGCGCCTGCACCTCGGAGATGACGGTCTGCGAGTTGAGCCCGCTGTCCCACACGGCCGCGTTCAGGCCAAAGGCGGTGGCGGGGACGGCCTGGAGGCTCGCGGCTGCGTTCACGGTGATGGTGGCGCTGGCGGTGGGCGCGCCGAAGCCGAGCGCGTTCGTGCAGATGCGGGTCATGAGCGCGGTCTGCGCGGCGCCCTGCGGATCGACTTGCGTTTCAAAGCTCGACCAGGTGCGGGCGAGATCGGACGGAGACAGCCCATTCTGGCGCAGGTAGGCGGAGATGGTGGGGGACAAGGACGCGGCCTGCGCGAGCGCGTTGCCGACGGTCGAGCTCGAGGCTTGGCCGGCCAAGATGGCTTTGGACGATTGGCCGATGACGGTCAAAAACGATTGATAGAAGAGGCCGACGGCGGGCGAAGAGAGCAGGGGAGAAATCGACTGAAGCGTCTGTAAAATCTGCGCGGCGTTGCTCCCGCGAGTCGATACGGCGCCGTACGTGGCCAGGTTGAACAGGCTGGCGACGGCCTGCGCGGCCTGGGACTGCGCGCTTGTCGCCGGGGACGCATTCGGATACAGCCATTGGAGCCACTGCGACGTCGACAGGTTGGACGCTGCCTGTGCTGCGGCCTGGACGGCGTTGAGCTCGGGCACCGTGAGCGCGTCGTGAATCACCTGCATCTCCGTGGTCATGGACGTCGACACGAGGTCGTCGGCGCGCACGCGAGTGGCGAGGCTCGGGCGATGTTGCGAGGCCAGATGGGCCGTGGGATGGGCCGCGGCCCATGTGGGTGACGCCCCGGTCCACAGCGTGATGACGGCGGCGAGCGAAGCGGACCAAGTCTTCTTCAACGCGATCCCTCCATGGACGAAAGCGGTTTCACCAAGATCAAAACGATTTAGTAAAATCGATTTACTTTCGTTATAGCGTCGGTTGTCTATAATGTCAATGAGCATCTTTTTCGCGATTCCAACGGCAGCGGTTTCCGCATTGCATCGCATTCGAGCACCGGGAGGGATTGAACGTGGCCACGGTGAAGGACATCGCGCGGCTGGCCGGGGTCTCGCCCACGACGGTATCCTGGGCGCTGAACGGCAAGCGCGTGAGCGAGGAGTCGCTGCGCAAAGTGCTGGAAGCCGCGCGCGAACTCAACTATCACCCGAAGATGAGCGCTCGAAGTCTGCGCGCGGGCAAGGTCTTTTCCATCGGATTCTACATCGTCAATCCAAGCCTGGATCCGCGCTTGAACGGGTATTTGTTTCCCATGCTCGCAGGCATTTCGAAGGTGCTTGCCGAGGACAACTATGCAATGCAGTTTGACATCATCACGCCCGACAAACTCGATATTTTAGCGAAGAAAGCGCTCGAACATTCTGTCGACGGGATGCTCGTGCTGCCCCAGTTTAGCGGCGTGACGGAGCGGTTGTTGAAGGAACTGCCCGAGAAATTCCCTGTGGTCTATATGCAACAGGACCCGGCGGCGAGCCCCGGGCACTGCGTCGTGATCGATCAAGCCGCGGGCGTGGAATTGGCCATTCGGCACCTGCATCATCTCGGCCATCGCGCCATCGGCGTCATCGCAGGCCCGGCGGAACACGTGGACAACGTGCTTCGCTTACAGGCGGTGCAGGCGGTGTTTCGCGATCTCGGCCTCAGCTGGCGCGAGGAGTGGGTGGCGCACGGGCAGTTCGACATGGAGAGCGGCGAGGCGGGCATGCGCCGGATCTTGGAGGCGCCGGATCGCCCCACGGCGGTCTTTTGCTTCAACGACTATATGGCCATCGGCGCGCTGCGAGCGGCGGCGAGCGCGGGCCTTCGGGTCCCAGACGATATCTCCATCCTGGGTTTCGACGACACGGACGTGGCGGAGGCGAGCACGCCCGCGCTGACGACCATTCAGCAACCGGTATTTCAGCAGGGCCAGCAGGCGGCCGCCATGCTCATGCGGCTCATCAAGGGAGAGGAGTTGCCCAAGCAGGTGGAGCGCATCCGGCCTGTGGTGATTGAGCGGTCGTCCGCGGAGCGGAGGCGGGCATGAATCCGTTCGAGGGCCGGCGCGTGCTTCCTGCGGTGCGCAGCCCAAAGGATTTCGAGGAGCTGATGCAGGGGCCGCATCCGGTGGTGGTGCTCTTGGAGACGAATCTCACCGCGCTTCCGAGCCTGATGCGCCTGGCGAACAAGGCGGGAAAGCGTCTCATCCTCCATGCGGATCTGATTCAAGGGTTGAAGCACGACGAGGCGGGGACCCAGTTTCTGTGCCAGATGATCCGGCCGTACGGCATCATTTCCACGCATGCGAGCGTGATTGCGACGGCGAAGAAGCAGGGCGTGATCGCCATCCAGCGCGTGTTTCTCATCGACTCGCACAGCCTGCGCACAAGTTACCGCGTTCTGCAGCAGGCGAAGCCGGATTACCTGGAGGTCCTGCCGGGCGTGGTGCCGCAGCTCATTGCGGAGATTCGCGAGCAGACGGGCCTGCCGGTGCTTGCGGGAGGCTTTGTGCGGACGAAGGAGGACGTGGAGCGGGCCGTCGCGGCTGGCGCGACGGCGGTGACCACCTCCGTGAAGGAACTGTGGCAGATGTAGGTGGGTTGTACGTCGGCCTCACTTGGCGATGCGCTCCGCTTCGCGCGTCGGCATGGCCTGAGGCTCTTGGTACGTGCCTCGAAATATCGAGGCCACTGCGCCAATCACCATGAGGACCGCCGAGATGACAAACGCCAGGGCGAGGCCGGTGTGAAACGGCGACGAGATGAGCGTCGGGAAGAAGTGCTTGCCCGTGATCACGGCCGCCTGGGATGCGGGTAGCTTGCTCAGCACGTTCAGGCCGCTTGGGCCGAGCAGGGACTCGAGCGGATTGTACCCGAGGAGCGCCGCGAACAGCGACGAGGTGGGCGGAAGTTTGGCGATGGCCTCCGCCGCCTTGACCGGCACGCCGTGCGCCGTGAGCCCCGACACGAGCGCCTGTGGCAGCTGCGCCGCGAGCCCGGCCACCACGATGGAGAAAAAGATCCCCATGCTCATCATTTGCCCCGCATTGTTGAAGGTGGAGCGCATGCCGGACGCCACGCCCCGGTACTGCGCCGGTACGGAGCTCATGATGGAGGCGTTGTTCGGCGATGCAAACAGCCCCATCCCCACGCCGATGACGAAGATGTCCGCCCAGAACGCAAAGCGGTTGAAATCGATGGGAAGTGCGGCGAGCAGCAAAAATCCGGCCGCGCTCACAAGCAGGCCGCCCGTCGCGAAGGCGCGCTGCCCGAATTTGTCGGACAGGTAGCCGCTGAGCGGTCCGGCGGCAAGAAATCCCACCATCTGCGGCAGCGTGTAAAGCCCCGCGATAAGCGGTGTGTTCTCATACGACACGCCGTGCAATGGCAGGTAGATCCCCTGCAGCCAGATGATCAGCATAAAGCTCAGGCCGCCTCGCGCGAGCGATCCCATGAACAGCGCCACGTTGCCCAGCGTGAACGGCCGGATCCGGAACAGCTCGAGGCGAAACAGCGGATCTGGCATACGCCGCTCGATCACGGCGAACACGCCGAGCATCACCACGCCGCCGACCAGGAGCGCGATGACCATCGGCGACGACCAGCCCATGCTGTGTCCCCCGTACGGCATAATGCCATAGGTCAGCGCGAGCATGAGGGCCAGGACGCCGAGGGCCAAGGTCGCGTTACCCGGGATGTCGAGTTTCGCGTTGCGCTGCGGTTTGGCAATCTCCTTCAGCATCAGGTACGCCCACACGGTTCCGACGATCCCGATGGGCACATTGACGAGGAACACGTAACGCCAATGCCCGGTCGAGGCCAGGATCCCACCCAGCACAAGGCCCACGACGCTGCCCGCCACTGCGGCGATTTGGTTCAGGCCAAGCGCAAGACCGCGTTGGTTGTTGGGGAACGCGTCGGTCAGAATGGCGGCACTATTGGAAAAGAGGAATGCACCGCCGATGCCCTGGATCATGCGGAAGATGATGAGCTCCAATTCTCCTGCTTTGCCATGGCTCCACGTCAGCGAGCAGAGCACCGAGCCGACGGTGAACACCAGGAATCCCAGGTTGTACAGGCGAACGCGGCCGAACATGTCGGACAGTCGGCCGAACGTCACGAGTAACACCGTCGTCGCCACGTTGAAGCCCATCAGGACCCAGAGCAACAAACTCGTCTGCCCGCTCTGCAGCGGATTGACCTGAATCCCTGCAAAGATGACGGGCAGTGCGATGATAAGAATCGTGCCATTGATGGAAGCCATCAACACGCCGAGCGTGGTGTTGGAGAGCGCAATCCACTTGTAAGCAGGACTTCTCGCATCCAAATTCCTCACTCACCCTCTTGGTCTTGAAATCCAACCGCCCTTGTTGCTTCCTCCTCGCGCTCTAGACGGGCTCGAATGCGTGTCAATCGGTTCATGTAATGTTCCCGCATGGCCGCAAGTCTCAACATCTTTTCGTCAATGTGGCGAATCACGTCCTCGAGCAAGTGCACGGATTCCGAAAGCATTTGGACGTTGTATTCGGGCTCCTGACCTTCTGCGATGCGCGCCCGATAGGCCTTTAACTGGTCTTCTGTGGAGAGAATGGACCGAATCTCTTGCAGCGAGTAGCCCAGGGCTTCCTTGAGGCGAAGAATGTGTTCGATGCGTTCAATCGTGTCTTCGTCATACACCCGATGTCCACCCGGTGTTCGCGGAACCTCAGGGATGAGGCCCTTCTCTTCGTAATAATGGAGCGTGCGCGGCGTGACACCCAACCGTTCCGCCACGGCTTCCACGGTCCACAGTTTGCCGCGATCCATCTTCCACCTCCTCAGCTTCTGCCGCACCCCAGTGTACGCCAATCAGAAACTCACGTCAACGTGAGGTTTAGGGCGCGCATACTCGCATCATCTGAACCAGGTAGAAGGGAAGCTGCAAGGCGAGCCCGCCGACGGTCTTGGCGGATCAACGCGGCTGTTGCAAGCGCACAGGCCCTCGGCGCACCGCTTCAATGGGGCCGCCGACGATCTCGGCGGATCAACATGGCTCAGTTCCATTTCATGGGCATTCCCTGCCCCCTTCAATGGGGCCGCCGACGATCTCGGCGGATCAACGAGGCTGATTTGTATGATCATCAATGTGGAGTATGAGCCTTCAATGGGGCCGCCGACGATCTCGGCGGATCAACTTGATGTTTGGCATCTTGATATTGAGATGTATTTACCTTCAATGGGGCCGCCGACGATCTCGGCGGATCAACTGCACGCCCTGTTTGGTCATCAGGTACATGTCGGACCTTCAATGGGGCCGCCGACGATCTCGGCGGATCAACTGCCCCAGGGCGCGCGGCTTTTCGCGTCGAGTCCGACCTTCAATGGGGCCGCCGACGATCTCGGCGGATCAACTGCACGCCCTGTTTGGTCATCAGGTACATGTCGGACCTTCAATGGGGCCGCCGACGATCTCGGCGGATCAACTGCGCGATTCGCTTTCTCTGTGTAAATCCAGGTATCACCCTTCAATGGGGCCGCCGACGATCTCGGCGGATCAACGCGCCAAGCACAACCAGTACCACGAGCGCGAACAGCCTTCAATGGGGCCGCCGACGATCTCGGCGGATCAACCACCCTCCAATAATATCCTTTATTAGGTCCCTGTAGCCTTCAATGGGGCCGCCGACGATCTCGGCGGATCAACCGCATAGATGAAGACGCAATGCTAGAAGTCTATATTCTTCAATGGGGCCGCCGACGATCTCGGCGGATCAACATGGCGTAATGAATGGCCTGGAGTTGCGCTCGTGCATTCTTCAATGGGGCCGCCGACGATCTCGGCGGATCAACATCGCCGAAGCTCAGGGCCTGCGCGTATCGGGAACCGGGCTCTTCAATGGGGCCGCCGACGATCTCGGCGGATCAACGGCACCTTCCCGCAGGATTCCGGCGCGACGATTTGGTCTTCAATGGGGCCGCCGACGATCTCGGCGGATCAACGCCACGCTTCACAGCCCGCTCCTGGTGCGGCTTTCCGGGCGAACATCGCGAACCTCTCCGACCCGTGGACTTTTCAGATCTCCCAACTGCCCTCATCATATCCTCACCCTGGCCAAAAATCCAGTCCCCACGCAGAATCCTTGCATTTCGCGAACCCCTTGGGTTTTCGCCATCGATTCAGGTTCGCGCTTCTTCAATGACGTTCGTCGCCGCAAGGAGACGCAATGATCACGTATCCCGACGCCGACGGGACCTCATGTCATGATGGTGTCTCTTTGAGCTGCCCTTGTACCACAGAACTTGACTTATCGTGTGTCATATGTGCTCCAAAAACACGTTCTCAAGCTCCCCATCGCACGTTATAATATGTCTTCTACTCCCAATCTCAACGTGGTGAGATCTAAGGGGGTGGCCAATGGGTGAGTGTTCTCGCAGCATACGCTCTCGTAGCGATCTTTTCGGCGCTCTCGGGATTGAACGATGGAGGAAATTTGCTCGCGGTGCTCGCGAGTTCGCGAATCTTGCCGGTGGCGGTCGTGATCGTCGAGATCGGCACATGTATGGCGGTTGCTCCGTTCCTCGTCGGAACGCGAGTAGCTAATACCATCGGCGCCGGCATTCTGCCGCTTGCCGAACTCAGCTTGCCCGTTGTGACGGCCGCGCTGATGGCGACGCTCTTGACGCTTGCCGCGTGTTACGTGTCAAGGCTGCCGACCAGCATCACGTTTGCGCTCGTAGGCGCAATGGGCGGAGTGGGAGCTGTGATGCTGGGGATGGATCGGGTTCACTGGGCAAGCGTCGGGCGCGTGGCGGGATGGCTCGTCTTGAGCGTGGTCCTGGCCGGCGTCGCGGGATATGTGGCCCACATTGTCGCGAAGCTCCTTCTGGGACGTGTGTCCGCGCGAGCGGGACGAGCGGCGCTTTGGACGGAGATTGCAACATCCGCTTGCGTATGCATAGGATACGGCGCAAACGATGCGGAGAAAACCCTGGGCCTTTTGGCGCTCGTGACGGGTGTGTCGCACCACCGCGGCACATTTCACGTGGCGCCGTGGATGGTCGGCTTCTCAACCGCGGCCTTTCTGGTGGGACTGCTCATGGGCGGCTGGCGCGTGGCGCGCACCATTCAGGGCCACGTCTTTCGCATCCGTCCCATTCACGCCGTCATGAATGAATTTGCCACCGCGGCCGTCGTGATCGCGGCCTCAAGCCTGGGCGGGCCGGTGAGCACGACGCAGGCGCTCGACAGCTCGCTCGTGGGCGTGGGGGCGAGCGCGCATGCGCGGCGGGTGCGCTGGCGGGTGGTGCGGAAGATGGCTGGGGTGTGGATGATGACCATGCCGCTCGCGTTTATCGTCGGATGTGTGACGGGACAACTGTTTGTTTGGGGGGGATACCGATGAGCAAGCTGGCGCAGTGGCTTCGCCCGCATGAGTCAAGGTTCTTCGCGCTTCTGGAGGCGCAGGCGCGGCAGGCACAACGAGGGGTGCATTTGCTCGGCGAGATTGTGGAGGTGAAGCCGGGTGAGGCCGAGCTGCGCCGGTATGCGGAGCGGATGCGCGCGCTGGAGCAGGAGGGCGACGCCATTCGGCGGACGATCATCGAGGAGCTGATCCGCAGCTTCATGACGCCGATGGATCGGGAGGATATCTATGATCTCTCCCGCAGCCTGGACGACATTCTCGACTATGCGCACACGACGGTGCAGGAGTTTCTGGTGTACGCAATTCCGTTTGAGACCGCCATTCATGAAATGGCGGAGGCGCTGAAGGAAGGCGTGGATGCCTTGGCCGAGGCGGTGGCCGGGCTCGTGAAGCCGGGGCCGTCTGTGCACGCGGCGATTGTGAGGGCGAAAAAGATGGAGAATCGGATGGAGGAACTGTATCGGGAGTCGAACGCCGAGCTGTTCCTGAGTCAGGACGTGCACCACATCTTCCGCATGCGCGAGGTGTACCGGCACCTGAGCAATGCTGCGGATAGGCTCGATAGGGCCGCGGACATGGTGGGGAGCATCTTGATCAAGGGGTTGGGGTGAGGGAGTGGCGCGCGACGGCCCGCAGCCCAACTGAAACCCTTTACAGAATGCGTGCGGCACGGTACAGTGGAGGCAAGTTGAAAGGTTAGCCTCTGAGCGTCTGAGACGGCGGCAATGACGCGTGGTTCGCCATGCGGGCTTTGTCCGCCGTCTGTTTGTATCGACCGCAGACTCGTTTCTTGTGGAGGGTATTATGGGCGCACGAACGTTCATCCTCGCCTTCGACCAAGGCACAACCAGCTCCCGCGCGATTTTGTTCGATCGCGCCGGGCGCATTCACAGCATCGCCCAGAAGGAGTTCACCCAGATCTATCCGAAGCCCGGCTGGGTCGAACATGACCCGATGGAGATCTGGGGGACGCAGAGCGGCGTCGCGCGCGAGGTGCTCGAAAAGGCGGCCGTGTCCCCGGAACAGGTGGCGGCCATCGGGATCACCAACCAGCGCGAGACCACTGTGGTATGGGAAAAGGAGACCGGCAAACCCGTCTACAACGCCATCGTCTGGCAAGATCGCCGCACGGCCGACATTTGCGACCAACTGAAGGCGGCCGGGCACGCCGATTTCATCCGCGACAAGACGGGCCTAGTCATCGATGCCTACTTCTCCGGCACGAAGATCAAGTGGATTCTCGATCACGTCGAGGGCGCTCGCGAGCGCGCTGAACGCGGCGAGTTGCTTTTCGGCACCATCGACACGTGGCTTGTGTGGAACCTGACGCGCGGCAAGGTTCACGTAACGGACTACACGAACGCGTCCCGCACCATGCTCTTCAGCATTCACACGCTCGACTGGGACGATGATCTCCTGAAGCTCCTCGACATCCCGCGCGCCATGCTGCCCGAGGTCCGCCCTTCCTCGTCCATCTATGGCCACACCGACGAGCACACGTTTGGCGGCGCGAACATCCCCATCGCCGGGATCGCAGGAGATCAACAAGCGGCGCTCTTTGGACAGACGTGCTTCGAACCGGGCATGGTCAAGAACACGTACGGAACGGGCTGCTTCATGCTCATGAACACAGGCGAGAAACCCGTGGCGTCGCCGTCCGGGCTGTTGACGACCATCGCCTGGGGGCTCGAGGACAAAGTCACGTATGCGCTCGAGGGAAGCGTCTTCATCGCGGGCGCGGCGATTCAGTGGTTGCGCGACGGGCTGCGCTTCTTCGACGCGGCGGCGGACTCGGAATACTTCGCGAGCAAGGTGGAGGACACAGGCGGCGTGTACGTCGTGCCCGCGTTCGCGGGGCTCGGTGCGCCCTACTGGGACATGTACGCGCGCGGCGCCATCTTCGGCCTGACGCGCGGAACCCGCAAGGAGCACATCATTCGAGCCACGCTTGAGTCGCTCGCGTATCAGACGAAAGACATCCTCGACGCCATGCAGCGGGATTCCGGTATTGAACTCAAGTCGTTGCGCGTGGATGGCGGCGCGGTGGCGAACAATCTGCTCATGCAGTTCCAAGCGGACATTCTCGGCGTACCAGTAGAGCGGCCGCGGATCACCGAGTCCACGGCGCTCGGCGCCGCGTATCTCGCCGGGCTCGCGGTGGGGTTCTGGTCCAAGGACGAGATTGCCCAGAGCGGAGACATCGAGCGCCGTTTCGATCCACAGATGGACGCGAAAACACGGGCGCGCCTGTATCGCGGCTGGCAGCGCGCCGTGGAGCGCACGATGGGCTGGGCGCAGGAGGACGTGTGACGGCTCGTAGATCCGCGCCTTCGCGGAAGATATAATCAACTTGACAAGTTCATCAAGCATGGTTGAGACGATGAGAAAACCACAGGTCAGGTGCCTGAGAGAGGCGCTTGGTTTGTGGTTTTTTCTCTTGTTCGGAGGTAAAGGAGGCATACAACATGGCGGAGGCGCGGTTTTCCACGATGGCGAGATCGGCCATCAAAGCGGAAATGGCTGGCGAGCCGTTTGATTTGCTCATCATCGGCGGGGGCATCACGGGGGCGGGCATCCTGCTCGACGCGACGGCGCGGGGCATGAAGGCGGCGCTCGTCGAAATGCAAGACTTCGCTGCGGGCACATCCAACCGGTCGACGAAGCTCGTGCACGGCGGCCTGCGGTATCTGAAGCAGTTTGAGATAGGGCTCGTTGCCGAGGTCGGGAAGGAGCGCGCCATCGTCTACGAGAACGGCCCGCACATCACGACCCCCGTGTGGATGCTGTTGCCCATCATCGAGGGCGGCACGTACGGCTGGCTGGCGACGAGCGTGGGCATCTACATCTACGACAAGCTCGCGGGCGTCAAGCGATCCGAGCGGCGCAAGATGCTCACCGCCGAGCAGGCGCTTGAGATCGAGCCGCTGCTCCGCCGCGATGGCCTGAAGGGCGCCGGCTATTATGTCGAATACCGGACAGACGACGCCCGCCTCACGCTCGAGATTCTGAAAAAGGCGGTAGAGATGGGCGGTATCGCGCTGAACTACGCGAAGGCCACCGGTTTTCTCTACCATGAGGGCCGCGTCGCGGGTGCCGAAGTCGAGGACGTGCTCACCGGCGAAACGTTCGCCGTCCGAGCGAAGAAGGTCGTCAACGCCACCGGCCCCTGGGTCGATGAGCTCCGGGAGAAGGACGGGTCCAAGTCCGGCAAAACCCTGCATCACACCAAAGGCGTGCACATCGTGGTGGACGGCAAGCGGTTTCCGCTTCGAAATTCCGTGTACTTCGACGTGCCCGACGGGCGCATGGTCTTCGCCATTCCACGAGACGGCAAGACCTACATCGGCACTACCGACACGGATTACCACGGCGATCTCGTCCATCCCCGCATGACCAAGGCGGATCGGGACTATCTCATCGACTGCGTCAACTTCATGTTCCCGAGCGTCAAGCTGACGGCGGCGGATATCGAGAGTAGTTGGGCGGGCGTTCGGCCGCTCATCCACGAGGAAGGCAAAGATCCGTCCGAGATCTCGCGAAAGGACGAGGTGTTCGTCTCGCCGTCCGGACTCCTCACCATTGCAGGCGGCAAGCTCACCGGCTACCGCAAGATGGCGGAGAAGGTCGTTGACATGGTGGCGCGCCATCTCGCCCAAGAAGGGCGGCGCTTTGGACCGTGCACCACGGACAAGATCCCGTATTCGGGCGGGGATTTCGGCGGATCGGACAAGATGCCGGCGTTTGTCGAGGATCGCGTGCAGCGCGGCGTGAAGCTTGGCCTGGCGGAGGGGGATGCGCGGCGCCTCGCCCGCCGCTATGGCACCAATGTGGATGTCGTGTTCAACCTGCTGGTGTCCGGGCGGGATCGCGCAGAGGCGTATGGGCTGAGGCCGGATGTGTACGCGGAATTGGCGTACGGCCTGCGGCACGAGATGGTGGTGACGCCGTCCGACTTCTTCATCCGGCGGACAGGCGCGCTGTACTTCGACATCGGCTGGGTGCGGGAGAACCAGAACGCCGTCATCCGGTACATGGCTGCGGCATGCGGTTGGAGCGATGAAGAAACCGAGCGGCACGCGCGGGAACTTCAGGCGCGCGTCGTGGAGGCAACCACGGTGGAAGAAGACATTCCCGCATCGGGCAACCTCGTGGGGGCGTGAGGTTGGTCTGGCGAGTTTTCGCCTAGATCCTCGGCGCGATGGGAGGGCGGCGCAAAGTCGAGCGAGTTGCGACTTGCGCCGCTTTCCTGCTTTTTCTACAAAAATCGATGCATTTCGTGGCAGGAATCCTGGCCGGCGTTGCCGAATCCATCCCGCGCAAGCTTCGATTCGGACAACAGGGGGCGTTCTTGTGGGACTGTGGAAACGACTTGCGTTCGGGCTCCCGGCCGCGCTTGGCATGTTGGCTGTCGGGGTTCCGACCATGGAGGCAGACGCCGTAGAGGCGGCGCCGCTCGCCAATCCGTCAACGGAAAACGCGCAGGATCTGGGACCCGCCAACGCGAGCCAGACCGTCACGGCGTCGGTCATTCTGCGCGTGCAGAACCCGACCGCTTTGCAGAACTATATCCAGCAGACAGAGACACCGGGCAGCGCACAGTATCACAAGTTTTTGACGACGAGCCAATTCGCCGCGCAGTTCGCGCCCTCGTCTCAGACCATTCAGCAGATTGAACAGGAACTTCAGCAGTACGGTCTGCAGGTGGTGAGTGTCAGCGCGGATCACCTGGATCTGCAGGTGCAGGGGACCATCCAGCAGTTTGACAATGCGTTCAACACCGTGATCGACCTGTTCAAGGCAAATGGCCAGGTGTTCCGGGCGCCGAAAAAGCCGCCACAAATTCCGGTGGCGCTCCTCACCAACGTGCTCGCAGTGGTGGGGCTTGATACGGCCAATGCGGCGCAGTCGCTCACCGTGAAGACGCCGAATGTGTCGGGGACGTCCTCGCCGAAAGCAGTGCTCCCGAAGGGAGGCAGCACGGCGACGGGCACGCCGGGGAGCTACACCGTCGGCGACACGGCGAATCGCTACGACATCAGTCCACTCTATCAACAGGGCATCACGGGCAAGGGCGAGACGGTCGGCATTGTCACGCTGTCGAGCTTCAACCCACAGGACGCCTACACCTACTGGAAGGGCATCGGCCTGCACGTCTCGCAGAACCGCATTCAGATGGTGAACGTCGACGGCGGCGGCCAGATGGACGATGGGTCGGTCGAGACGGCGCTCGACGTCGAGCAGGCGGGTGGCCTTGCGCCTGACTCCAATGTCGTGGTGTACGATGCGCCGAACACCGATCAGGGCTTTATCGACGCGTTCTACCAGGCGGTGTCCGACAACCAGGTGGACTCGTTGTCCGTGAGCTGGGGGCAGCCGGAGATCGACTATTTGCCTCAGATGAACCAGGGCCAGTCGTACGTCGATGAGCTGCTCGCCTTCACGCAGGCGTTCATGGAGGCGGCGGCACAGGGCATCTCCGTCTACGCGGCCGCCGGAGACTCGGGTGCGTACGACACCGCGCGCGATTTCCCGCCTTCGCAGGGATTCTCCACGCCGCTGACGGTCGACTTCCCGGCGTCGGATCCGTTCGTCACGGCCGCGGGTGGCACGACGGTGCCGTTTTCCGCCACGTTCTCGCTCGGCAAAGTCAACATCACGCAGGAGCAGCCGTGGTCGTGGCAGTATTTGCAGAATCTCGGCTATCAAGGCCTGTTCCCCATCGGGACAGGCGGCGGCGTGAGCGTCATCTTTCCGCGCCCGTGGTACCAAAGTGGCGTGAGCGGCGTCCAGAACAGCGCGGCCAACCAGGCCTTCACCGATTCGCAGGGCGTGCTGTACGGCTCTCCCTTCACCTACAACTTGCCAAGCAATTACGCGGGTCGCAATCTGCCGGACGTCTCGATGGACGCGGATCCGGAGACGGGCTATCTCGTGTACTGGAGCGCAGGGGGCGGCTGGCTCGCAGGCTACGGTGGCACGAGCTTTGTGGCGCCGCAGCTGAACGGCATCACGGCGCTCATCGATCAGTACGTCGGCGGCCGCGTCGGCTTCCTCAACCCGGTCTTCTACCAACTCATGCAGCAGAATGGGTACGGGGCGAATCAGCCGTTCAACGACTTGACGACCGGAAACAACTGGTATTGGTCCGCGGTGCCCGGGTACGATCCGGCCTCCGGAATTGGCACGCCGAACGTCGCCAACCTGGCGCAGGCCATCAAGTCGATGGGCTGAGATGGATCACCTCGGGAGCGCCGCTGGCTCCGAAGTCGGCGGCGCACCGGAAGGTGAACTATGCGGCGTTTGCTAGGGTATACAAGTATACGGTACAATGTCGATCGACTTGAGACTGCGAGGAGGTGGAGGCGTGATCGCGGGTGTGACCTACGGTGTGGCCAAGAAGACGCTCGGAGAGCAGGCGTACGAGGCCATCCGCGAGGAGATTTTGTCGCTTCGGCTGCATCCGGGGCAGACGGTCTACGAGTCGGATTTCACGCGCATGTTGAACATGAGCCGCACGCCGGTGCGCGAAGCGGTGCGCGCGCTTGCGATGGAGCGGCTGATTGAGGTGCTGCCTCAGCGGGGCATGAAGGTGGCGCTGATTTCGGAGCGGCAGGTGGAAGAGACCCGATTTGTCCGGGAGAGCCTGGAGCTTGCGGTCATCCGCCGCGTCGCGGAGGACGTCGCGCGGGACGCGTCGGTGCGTGCCCGGCTGGAGAGGGAGATGGCGAGATCGCTCCAGGACCAGCGGGAGGCGGCCGAGGCGGGGAATGCGCTTCAATTCATGCACGCGGATGATGCGTTTCACCAGATCTTTCTGCAGCACTTCGACAACGAGACGCTCACGGCCATCGTGGCGCAGATGCGGGGGCATCTGAACCGGGTGCGGATGCTTTCGCTCTTCGAGCCGGAACGGATGAAGCGGCTCGTCGGTGAGCATGAGCGGGTCGCCGAGGCGGTGCTTTCGGGCGACGCCGACCGGTCCGCGGAGGCGATGCACCATCACCTGGCGAAGCTGATGGAAGATCTGCCTGGAATCAAAGCCCGCCATCCGGCGTTCTTTGGCCCCTGACCGGCGCGAGGAGGTGCAGCACATGCGGTTACAAGATAAGGTGGCGCTCGTCACGGGCGGCGGGCGGGGTATTGGCGCGGCGATTGCGCGCCGGTTCGCGCAGGAGGGCGCCGACGTTTGCCTCGTCAGCCGGACGGAGGCTGAGCTTGAGGCACAGGCGCAGTGGATCGCGTCGCAAACGGGGCGCGCCGCGTTGCCGGTGGTGTGCGATGTGTCGAATCCGGCGGACGTCGAGCGCGCGGTGGCGGCCGCCGAGGAGCGCTTTGGCCGGATCGACATTCTGGTCAACGCGGCGGGCATCTCCGTGGCGGCCCCTTCCACGGATCTCTCCTTCGAGCGATGGAAGGCGTGCTTGAACATCAACCTCGACGGGACGTTTCTGTTCTGTCAGGCGGTGGGGCGCGGGATGATTGCGCGCGGGCAGGGCGGAAAGATCATCAACATCACGTCGATTGTGGCGCACGCAGGGATCCCGGAGCGGGCGACGTATGCGGCGAGCAAGGGCGGCGTGCGGCAGCTCACGCAGGCGCTCGCGGTGGAGTGGGCGAAGCACAACATCCAGGTGAACGCCATTAGTCCGGGCTTCATCATGACGGAGATTGTGCGCGATTACATCCAGCGCGGCATTCACAAGCCCGAGAAGCTCGTCGCGCGCATCCCAGCCGGCCGTATGGGCCAACCCGACGACATCGCGGGCCCAGCGGTGTTTCTTGCCTCAAGCGATTCCGACTACGTCACGGGCACCATTCTCATCGCCGACGGCGGGTTTCTCGCCAACGGCTACGTGTGAGGTGACGCACCTTGACGAACACCTCTCAGGGCGATCTCGACTACTGCGCTTGGTTGCAGGAGAGCCCTCTGACCCACGGTGTGCCGGAGGCGGCGCGGCGGATGGCAGTGTACGGCCCGGCCGAAGATTTGGTGCTTCGCACCGCGGCGGCGGAGTGGGCGCGCGCGGTTCGCGCGGCGTGCGGAGAAAGCCCCGAGCCCCTGGCGGCAGACCCGGGTGGTGTGCCGAGTGCCCCCTGCGTCGCCATAGGGCTTTTGTCAGCGATGCCGCGCGGGCTTCGTGAAGACGCGCAGGCCGCGCTCGCCAGCGCGCCTTCGGACGAGGCGTACGCCATCGTGCCGGTGGACGGGCAGGGCACCGCGGTTGTGTCGCGGACGTCTGCCGGCGTGCTGTACGGCGTGTTCCACCTGATTCGCCGCCTACGGCTTTGTGAACCGCTCCACGAGCCTTGCATCTCCTCACCCCAGAACGCCTGGCGGATGCTGGACCACTGGGACAACGCCGACGGCACGATTGAGCGCGGGTACGCGGGGAAATCGCTGTTTTTTCGCGGAGGACAAATCGATTTTGACGAGGCGCGCGTGCGGGACTACGCGCGGCTTTTGGCGTCCATCGGTGTGAACGCCATCGCCATCAACAACGTCAACGTGCACGAGACCGAGACGCGCTTCCTCACGGAAGCGCATCTGCCGGGCGTCGCGCGGCTGGCCGACATGTTCCGCCCGTACGGCATCCGGTTGTTCCTCAGCATCAACTTCGCGAGCCCCGTCGATCTCGGCGACCTGCCGACCGCAGATCCGCTCGATCCGCGTGTCCAGGACTGGTGGTCTGCGGCGGCGGATCGCATCTATCAGCACATCCCGGACTTCGGCGGCTTCCTCGTGAAAGCGGACTCCGAGTTCCGGCCCGGTCCCTTCACTTACGGGCGCGATCACGCCGATGGCGCGAACATGCTCGCCCGAGCGCTGGCGCCTCACGGCGGCGTGGTCATCTGGCGGGCTTTCGTGTACAACTGCCTCATGGACTGGCGGAATCGGCGCGCCGACCGCGCCCGGGCGGCGTACGATCACTTCGTGCCGCTCGACGGCCGCTTTCTGGACAACGTCCTGATTCAGATCAAAAACGGGCCGATGGACTTTCAAGTGCGCGAGCCGGTCTCGCCGCTCTTCGGCGGGCTTTCGGCGACGAACGTGATGCTCGAATTTCAGATCACGCAGGAGTACACCGGCCAGCAGCGCCACGTGTGCTATCTCGCGCCGATGTGGAAAGAGGTGCTCGACTTCGACACGCACGCGCGCGGGCCGGGATCGACCGTGGCCGAGATTGCGAGCGGCAGGCTGTTCGGGCGGCCGCAAGGGGGCGTGGCGGGCGTCGCGAATGTCGGCGACGATGTCAACTGGACGGGACACTCGCTGGCGCAGGCCAACCTGTACGCGTTTGGCCGCCTCGCCTGGGATCCGTCGCTTGACCCGGCCGAGATCGCGCAAGAGTGGGCGCGGCTCACGTACGGCGAGGATCCGGATGTCGTCCGCGCGGTGGTGGGCATCCTGATGGCCTCCTGGCCGGCGTACGAGGCGTACACGGCGCCGCTCGGCGTGGGCTGGATGGTAAACCCAGGCCACCACGACGGGCCCAATCCGGAGGGGTATGAGTACTCGAAGTGGGGCACGTACCACTACGCGGATTGGCAGGGCGTGGGCGTGGATCGGACGATGGCCACGGGCACGGGCTACACCGGCCAGTACCACGAGCCGGTGCGAAGCCTGTACGAGCACCTGGAGACGTGCCCGGACGAGCTGCTCCTCTTCTTTCACCACGTGCCGTACACGCACGTGCTGCACTCGGGGAAGACGGTCATTCAGCACATCTACGACGCGCACTTCGACGGCGTCGAGGCGGTGGCCTGGATGATGGAGGCGTGGCGGCGGCTTCAGGGGCGGATCGATCCCGTCCGCTTCGAGCGCGTCCTCGCGCGGCTCGAGGATCAGATGCGGCGCGCCATTGAGTGGCGGGACGTGATCAACACCTATTTTTATCGAAAGTGTGGCATTCCGGACGCCCGCGGGCGCCACATCTATCCTTGAGCAGGGATTCAAGCCATCGGCCGAGAAGGATACGGCGGATGTTGGCCGATGGAGGGGGTTCTGTGGCGTCGTCTCCCACGAGGAAGCGAATCGGGTGGGTTGGCAGCGCGGTCTTTTCGGTGGCCGCGCTGTACGTGGTGTACATGGCCTACGAGAGCTTCATCGCAGATCCGGGGGATGTGTCGTTCCTCGCCCACAAGACGGGGCTTCACCGCCATCTGTCCCATGGGGCGTGGCTCGTCGCCCTTCACGTTCACGTGGCGAGCGCGCTTGTCGCCATCCTGGCGGGCGCGCTGAACTTCGTCTGGACGCGAGCCCGCGCGCACCCGGTGCTGCATCGCGCCGTGGGCTATGTGTACCTCGCGGGCGTCCTTGGCGTGGATGGGACGAGCGGTTATCTCGCGCCCGAGGCGACGGGGGGCGAGTTGGTCACCATCGCGTTCAATCTCTTGAACGTGTACTGGTTGGTCACGGCGTTTCTGGTGTACTGGATGGCCCGAAAGCGCCGCCCTGACGGGCACAGGCGCTGGGCTGTAAGGAGCTACGTGTTTCTCGACACCAACGCGCTGAACCGCGGATTCACCTGGCTGGGGGTGCACGCCGCGGGGCTTTCGTTTGGTGCGGCATATGCCACCGCGGTATGCCTGAGCATCGCGGCGAACGTTGCGCTGGGCGAGGGTCTTGCCCGGACGCTGTATCCCTGCACCTCCGCGCGGCGCGCATGAGGTCTTGCGCGTGCAAAGCGAAACGGGGCCCGATTCGGACCCCGTTTTGCGCGGCAAGTTGTCGTGACCTGGTCAGGCGGAGGTTTCCACGTCCAGACGGTAGTCGGCAGGGCTCGTCTCGTCTTCGCCGTTGGACAGGCCCATGGCCCGGAAGATGGCGCTGAAGACGAGTGCAACGATGATGTTGGCGATGAGCGCCCAGATGCCGGCGTATGCGGTCACGCCGCCCACCGTGTAGCTCGTGGACTGGTAGCCGGTGCTCGCCCACATGAGGACGCCGAGCACGATGCCCACCAGCCAGCCGAGGAAGAGCCCCCGGCGGTGGAACCAGCGCGTGAAGAGGCCGAACACGACGGTCGGCAGCGTTTGCAGGATGAGGATGCCGCCCACCTGCTGCATGCTGATGGCGTACTGCTGCGGGAACCCGAGGATGAACACGAGCGCCAAGAGAATGATGATGAGCGACACAATCTTCGCCATGCGTGCCTCGTTTTCATGCGAGGCGTTCGGCGCGAAGAACGCCTTGTAGATGTTGCGCGTGAACAGGTTGGCCGACGCAATGGACATAATGGCCGCCGGAACCAGCGCGCCGATGCCGATGGCGGCAAAGCCAAAGCCTGCGAACCAGGTTGGGAACTCCTTCAGGAACAGGAGCGGAACGGCCTCGCTCGTCGACTTGGTGTGAACGCCCGCGGCGAGCGCCATGTAGCCAAGCAGCGCGATGATGCCGAGCGCAAATGAGTAGGCCGGCAACAGCGCCATGTTCCGCTTCACGACGCGGCGGCTGGAGGCGCTGAACACGCCGGTGACCGCGTGTGGATAGAGGAACAGCGCGAGCGCGGAGCCCAGTGCGAGCGTCCCGTACGTCGCGTACAGCTTCGGCGACAGCGCGATGGACCCCGGCGGATGGTGCTTGGCGAGCGCCGCGGCCGACGCGTGGAAGATAGGCCCGAAGCCGCCCAGCTTGATGGGGATGAGGATGACCGCCACGATGATGGTGATGTAGATCATGAGGTCCTTCACGATGGCGATCATCGCCGGCGCGCGCAGGCCGCTCGTATAGGCGAACAGGGCCAGGATGATGAACGCGATGATGAGCGGCCAACTGCCTGGGATGCCCATGGCCGTAATGACGGCCTGCATGCCCGTGAGCTGCAGGGCGATGTACGGAATGGTCGCGACAATGCCCGTCAGCGCTACGACAAACGACAGCAGGCGATCTCCGTAGCGCCCTTGTACGAAGTCGGAGGCGGTGACGTAGCCTTTGGATCTGGCGACGGACCAGAATCTCGGGAGAATCAACAGGAAGATAGGATAGACGACGGTGGTATACGGCACGGCGTAAAAGCCTAGCGCGCCCTTGCCATACATGAGTCCCGGCACAGCGATGAAGGTATAGGCCGTGTACAGATCTCCACCGACGAGGAACCACGTGATGAGCGTGCCAAACCGGCGCCCCGCGAGTCCCCATTCTTCTAGGTGAGACAAATCGCCGCGCCGCCATCTTGCCGCGACAAAGCCGAGAACGGCGACAAAGAGAAAGAAAATAATAAAAATAGAGAACGCAGTCCAGTTGATCTGCATGAATTCACCCCCCTACCCTCAGTCGTCTTTCAGGATGTTGTACAGAAATGCGGTGATGATGGCCGCGATGATGATCCAGAGCATCTGGTACCAGTAGAAGTACGGGATGCCCCACAGCTCCGGCTTGAGCGATCCGTACAGGCCCGGAAACAGCGATCCGATGACGGGTGCGAGGATGAGCAGGTACCACCACCGCTTCGCTTTGGTGGACGGCTTCTGGGTGTCGTTCACCGTGTGCACCTCCCTTCCGAATGGCTGGCGCTTGCCCATGTAAACAACCGATTGTTTTGTCTCTCCGGCTGTCAGCGCTTACAGATGGGCAGCTCGTCATTATTTATAAGCTACGACAAGCTTGTCTGTCAAAGACATGCATTGGAAAGATGGGCGGCAGCCGTGCACGCAAGGTGTGCTCGGCATCCGGGCCACGCGCCTTGCCCAGTGTGCGGAAAAGGCGCGTGGCAAAGCGCGTCATCTCCGGAGCGTCGGAAGGTGCACTTCCACCAAAGTGCCCGTGGGCGCCTCGGTGCGGCGCAAGTGGATCTGGCCGCCGTGCAGTTGCACGATGCGATGCGCCACCATCAGCCCGAGGCCTGTCCCCTTTTCCCTCGTGTGGTACAGCGGCTCGCCCAGGTGCTCGAGCACGGAGTCCGGGATGCCGGGCCCCGTGTCCTGGATGTGCACGATGGCCTCGGCCTCCGTCGCCGTGACCCACAGAACCACCCGTCCTCGCGTTTCTGCGGCCGCCTCGATGGCGTTTCGCAGGAGGTGAACCATCATTTGCCGCAATTGGCCTGGGTGGCCGAGAACCTGGGCCGGCGGCAGCGGCCCGAGATCGACCGGCACGCCTCGTTCGAGGGCGAGCGGTTCGCACACGCCGGCGGCGGTGCGGGCCATCTCGGCGAGATTGCACGGAATGGGTTTGACGGCCTCGGGTCTGGCGAGCACCATCAGGGCGTCGATCACGTCCTTCATCCGCTCGAGTTCGCCCCAGATGGCCTCGTATGCGCCAGGCGCATGCTCGTCAAACTGCGAGCGAAACAATTGCACAAAACCCATCACGGTCGTCAAAGGGTTGCGAAACTCGTGCGCGATGCTCGCGGCGAGCTGGCCGACGGCTTCGAGCCGCTCCTCGCGGCGGCGGGCGGCTTCCCTGCGCAGGCGCGGCGAAAGGTCGCGGGCCTGGAGGATGTAGCTCGCGGAATGGGACGTGCCCGAGCGGATGAGGGTGAGGCGCAGCGCGACGTCGACGCGCACACCGTCAATCTCGAGCGCCAAATCGTGCTCCTGGCCGTTTGCACCGGCCGGCGTGAACAGCTCGTCGAAGCGGGCGAAGTCTTCGGGCGCGACGAGATCGAACACGGAGCGGCCGACGAAGGATTCGCGGCTGAAGCCGGCGGCGGCGAGGAAGCCGGGAGACGCGAAAGTGATTTCGCCGCTCGACGCGGCGACGAGGACGAGATCGGCCGAGTGTTCCGCGATGACGCGATACGTTTGGCGCGCCGACTCGCATTCGTCGGCGAGGCGCGCGTGGGCGCGGGATAGCCAGAGGAAGCTCAAAAACAGCGCCGCGGTGGGAAGCGTGACGGCCCAATCCGCTTCGTGCGCGGAGAGAAGCGAGGCGAGCGACGCGGGAATGATAAGCGCGACTAGGTGAAGGCCGCGAAGCGCCGCGAACGCCGAGCCGAGCCGCCGCATGGCGCCTTGACCGCATGCGAGCGCGGCGAAGCGAACGAGCTCGAACAGGACGGCGGCGAGGGCGGATCGAATCAGGTAGGGCAGGGAAAGCGCGTCGTGAAGCACGGCGTAAGCTGGGACGAACGCGAGTTGGCGCGCGCCGAGCGAGATGAGAAGGTGTCTCAAGTGCGTGCCTGTGAGCTTGCTCTCGAGAGAACGAAGGAATGCCGCGATGACGCTGAACAAGATGGTGGTGCTCGCCGCCCAGAAGCCGAATTGATGGGCCGCCCACACATAGCAGAAGACGGATGTGGACCACTGCCGCCCGCCGGGAAGCTGGAGGGGGAAGAACTCCAGCCCGCACGCGACGGCGATAAGGATCCAGAGAAGGCTGTGGGTCTGTCCGTACAAGCCCCAGGCTGCGCAGAAGGGCACCGTGAGCCCAATGGCGAGCAGGGCGTAGGGATAGGCGCGGCGAAAATCGTGGTTCAACGCAGCATGCGCTCCTTTGTGCGGCGAGAGATTGGGCGCATGGGCGGGTTGTCGACAAGCCCCCTAAAAGCACAGAAAGAATCGGGACGAAGCCCCGATTCTTCCGCGCCGGCCAAGATGTCGAGTGATGCCCATCTCCCATGCATGTCGAAGTGTAGCGCATGGCGGCTGCATTGGAAAGCGAAACATGTCGAAACAAAGGGACAGGCGTCGGGATGAGGTGCAGACGTTCGGGTGGGAACGCCGCCTATGCGGGGTTCAGGCGCCGCGCGGCAGTCTCCACAAGAGCCTGAGCGCGAGCGCAATGGCGCATCCGAGCAGCGTGTCCCATAGCCGAGCCTGGACGATGGCAGGCGCGCCGAGGCTGGCGTGTCCCGTCTCGGCAATGAGGATGGCGAGCGGCGTGATCAAGATGACCGCGAGGCCGTAGTTTCGCGGAATGAGGAGTTCAGCAACGGTCTGGAGTGCGAAGAGCAAGAGCGCCAACTCCATCGGGCGGGGATAGGCGCGCAAGATGGCACCCGCGAAGACGACGCCGAGCGCGCTGCCCAAAGCGCGCTGGATGGCGCGGTGCAACGTGCCCATCACCGTCATGCCGACGAGGGTCGCCGCGCACCCGACGGCCGCCCAATAACTACGAGGGCTGCCGATGGCGTGCGCAATGACGGCAGAGGCGAAGAGACCGACCGCCATCCGGAGGGCGCCCATGAACGCCGTATCGCGGACTCGAAGATGCTTTCTCAACATTGGGGCGATCCGCCGCGCGCTCACGCGGCGAAACCGGCTCGCGTGCGCAGGCACATGGCGAGGCCACGTGATGGCGAGGAGGACGGAGAGCACCCAGGCCACGGCCGCTCCGGCGAGGACGAGCGCTATGGACGAGGCTATGGCATGTCCCAGCGGCTGTCCACTCGCGATGGCGGCCGCCATCACAAAAAAGAAAGGCCCCGGTGGCGCCATGGCGAGGGCGACGGCGACGTAAGTCGCGACAGCTCCTACGCACGCGAGTGCAGCGGCGGCCGCGTACGGGCTGAAGCTTGTCGCGGCGCCAATGGCAAAGGAGGCTGTGAGCCCCAGGCCGACGGCGGCCAGTTTGGCGGCAAGTCGAACGGTGGGCAAATCCGTCGCATAGATGCCGGTGAAGGCTCCAATGGACGCCAGGAGCCCATCCGCTGGGTGGTGGAACAGCGCGCCGAGCGCCACCACGGCAAACAGGCTGAGGCCGGCGGAGAGCGCTCGCCGCCATGGCCAAGGCGCCTTGCGCAGAAGAAAGGCGTGGTACACGCGCGCTTCGCCCGCATCCCGCGCTTCTGTCGCAAGCTGGGGCGGTGTGCCCCGGCGGATAGGTTGCCGAGCGTCCAACGCGGTCCTCTCCTTTCCCGTCCGGCGCTATGGCGCCGAACGCGTGATGCATCTCGCGCGATGAGACTCTCCTTCAATTTTCGCCCAGGGGCGGAGAGAGCGGCGCATGCTGAAAGCGGTTTGAGGTTGACATTTCGGTGAACATCCCTCAGGGGCGGCGCATTTCGTACGGACGCCCCTTCCAGTGATCTCCTGTGCGGCACCAGAACCGCCTGGCGGAATCGAGCGTCATGAGCGTGTACAGGAAGCCTGCCACGGGAAGCAGGGCGGATCGCGCCGGCGACAGGTGGTACCAGCGGAGCATCGGCACGAAGGTCGCGGCGAGGATGGCGTACGCGAGCCCGCCAAGGCACAAAGCGGCGAGTCCCCCCGGCGCGCCCGCCAGAAGACCTGCGAGGCCGGCGATAAGAGCTATGGGGGGCACGGCGTACAAGAGCAGCATGCCGAGGGCGGTGCCCACGAGCAGCCAGCCGGAAAACCGCAGCTGCACGAACGCGGTGCGCGCAATCATCCGCCAGATCTCGCCGAGGCTTCCGTAGGCACGCACGCTCACCACGTCGTCGCCAAGCCCGAGCCAGAGGCGCCCGCCGCCATCCGCCACGAGCCGAGCGAGTGCACAGTCGTCGATCACGGCATTGCGAATGGGCTCAAGGCCCGGGGGCATGGGCAACAGGCGGCGCCGGACGAGCACGCATCCGCCCGCCGCGGCCGCGGTCCTTCGCCTAGGGTGGGACACCCACGCGAACGGGTACAGCTTCGCGAAGAAGTACACGAAGGCCGGAATGAGGAGCTTTTCCCATGGGCTCTCGGCCCTGAGCCGGACCATGAGCGAGACGAGGTCCAACCCGTCTCGCTCGGCCCGCGCCACGAGGGCCTGGACGCTCGTCGGTGGATGGGAGATGTCCGCGTCCGTGAACAGCACGTACGCCGCATCGTCCGGCACGTGCCTGAGCCCATTCTGCATGGCCCACACCTTGCCCGCCCACCCCGGCGGAAGCGCATCCGCGCGCACCACGCGCAGCCGGTCCGCCAGGCCAAGCTCCGCCGCAATGCGCTCGGCCACCTCCGCCGTGCCATCTGTGCTGTGATCGTCCACGAGTACGACGTGGAACTCACCGGGATACGCCTGCGAGAGAAGCGTCGGAAGCGTCCTCGGCAGGACGTCCGCCTCGTTGCGCGCGGGCACCACGGCCCACACGGCCGGCCACGCGCGGGGCGCCCTCGCCTCGGCCGCCATTCTTGCGGTGTTCATGGAGAGCGCCGTGCGCCAATAGAAGCCGCGCCCGACAAGCAGAAAGATCCACGCCACGAGACTTACGGCCGCGGCCCAAGCCAGCGCCGTCATGGGGCAACGCTCCTTCCTTCGCGGCGCCTATCGCCGCGTTGTCCAACGATGCCTGTACAATTGCACCTGAACTCAGTATACTAATTAGAAACTTGCGTGCGGGGACGGATGCCCGTGAGTCAAATTCGCTTTCACCTGGATCGGCTCCTGTCTGAGCGAAACTGGAAAGTTCCCGATCTGGTGAAACGGTCCGGTGTCAACAAGAACACGCTTTACGCCATGAAGAAAAACGCCATCACCCGCGTGGATCTCCGGGTGTTAGAACGAATTTGCGACGCGCTCGCGTGCAAGCTGTCCGATCTCATGACCTACGAACCAGAGGGGGAGACGCATACGAAGGGCCTGCTCTTCATCCTGTCCGGGCCGTCCGGGGCAGGGAAAAACACGCTCATCAACGCGCTCCGGGATCGGTACGATCTCGGCCTTACGTTCATCCCGTCGTTTTCGACGAGGCCGATGCGGCCGGGTGAGACGAACGGCAATCCCTACTACTTCGTGTCCCGCGAAGAGTTCATGCGCATGGCCGAGCGGGGCGAATTCCTCGAGTACGAAACCATCCATGGGAACTTGTACGGCACGCACCTGTTGAGTTACGAGCGGGCCCTCAACGAGGGCCGCATGATCATCAAGGACATCGACGTAAACGGCGCGCTCAACATGAAGCGCGTGTTTGGCGATCGCGTCATCCTGATCTACGTCCGCCCGACGTGCCTCGACGATCTCGAAGGAAGGCTTCACCACCGCGGCGACAAAGAGGAAGACATTCGCATTCGCATGCAGCGCCTCAAGTACGAGGAGTCGCTGTCGGATCAGTTCGATTTCCTCATCTTCAACGATGACGTCGCCACCGCCACGGCGGAACTCGCCCACATCATTCGCACCTGCACGAGAAAGCACGCGTAAAGGCGGGACAGCATGCAAGTCAACGCTCATCCCCGCGTGCGCTTTTCGCTGCGCTACAAGATCATCGCCATCCTCTTTGGCGCCATGCTCGTGGTCCTCGCGCTCGGCGGGACGCTGTTTTACAGTGTCGCCAGGCAGCAGATGCTCAAGAGCGCGGACAAGCAGGCGCAGCTCCTCGCGCAACAAATTGAGCTCGAGGTCGAGTCGAGCGAGGCCGGGCAAGCTTACATCGATAACCTGCTCGGCAACGAGCTGCGCATCGCCTCCATCGCGATTGAAAAGCAACTCCCGCCCCACTGGCGGGACGTGACCAACGCTCAGTTGCGCCAGTTATCCGCAGAGCTCGGCGTGAGCGGCATCACGCTTCTCGCGCCCACGGCCGACGACATCGTCGGCGTGCGCTCGTCGGATCCGCGCGAGATTGGGCTTTCCACGCGCGGCATGGGCAAATGGTACATCGCTTTCCGCGATCTTCTCGCCGGAAGGCCCCAGGCGTCCACGTACGGCACCGCAGAGAAAAACTACTGGTCCGGGCCCTTCGCCAACGCCGCCTCCGATCCGTCCAAGGTCGACAAGTGGGGCTACTACTACGACGGCACGACGGACTACATCATCGATCCGTTTTACGTCCAGACGTCCATTCCCGGCTACGAACAGGTGGTCAGCGTCAACAGCACCATCCGCCACATCCTGGCGACCGAGCCCGACATCCTGTCCATCGCCGTGCTGAACAAGACCTTTGACGAAAAGCCGATTCGTTACTCGTACAAGGGCGTCTCCTGGATCGATATCGCCAACCAGCCCGTCATGTACGGCGCCTATCGGTATGCCGATCACGACCTCGACGTCCAGCTCAAAGACCGCGCTTTGTCCACGGGCCACATGCAGACGGCCCTCGATCACGTCGACGGCACGACGGTGATGAAGGCGTTCATCCCCGAGTCGGAGCAGGGGAACCGATACGTCGTCGAGATCGTGATGAACTACCACCTCATCACGGCACAACTGGCGGATCTTCTGCACGACATGGCCATTCTGGGCGGGGCGCTCCTCGTGCTGACCGGCGTGCTCTCGTTCGTCGGCGCGGAGCTCATCACGCGCCCGCTCAAGCGCATCACCGAGGCGGTGGACGAAATTGCCGACCGGAATTTCGCGGCGCACGTCGAGGTGGCGCGATCGGACGAAATTGGCGTGCTCGCCGCGCACGTGAACGAGATGTCGGAGAAGCTGGTGGAATATTTGCGCGAACTCACGCGCCGGGAGCGCGGCAGGGGCGTCGATTATCTCGTGATGGCTACCCAGGCGCTGGTGCACGAGCTCGGCACGCCGCTCGCCGCCATTCGGCAGATGGCGGAGCTCTTGCCGAGGATCGAGCCGAACCTCGGAGAGAAGGCGCGCGAGATCCTCGAGCGGATGCGATCCGCTTCTGAATACGCGAATCGAATCGCACGAGACTTCACGGCGTTCTTGCGCAACGGCATGCTGACCGTGAGGCGCCGCGACGTGGTGCGGCTGGTGTCGGACGCCGTTGGCCTGTGTTCGTCCATGGCTCAGGCCCGCCATGTGAAGCTCTCGTTCCGAAACGAGACCGGACATCGGCACGTGTACCTCGACGTGGATGAAGACAAGCTGTTTGGCGCCGTCGTGAACCTCGTGAGAAACGCCATTGACGCGATCCCGGACGATCGCGCCCGGCGCGAGGTGGACGTGACGGTGAGAATAGAGGCCGAAGAGCTGCACATCGACGTGATCGACAGCGGCGTCGGGATCCCGCGGGACCGCTGGGACCGGATTTTTGTTCCATACAGTTCCACGAAAAAGGGCGGGCTGGGCCTTGGGCTCACGTTCTGCGGCCTCATCGCCATCGCGCACGGCGGGACGGTGGGCGTCGTCCAGTCCAGCCCTCAGGGCACGCACATCCGCATGCGCCTGCCTCTCAAGCACGAGCCGATTCAGGTGGACGCGTAGATGGTGATGCGCGTGGTGAGCTTGTGCGTCTCATCGAACAGGGTGGGCGGCACGTCAAACCACGCGTCCTGGGCGGAGCCCCAGGTGGGGTCCACCAGGATGTACCGGTCTTGGTCCGGAATCCACACCTCGTTCCACGCGTGGGACCCTTCCACCCCGCCGGTCACCGCCACGCCCTCGTCGATGCGCACGGTCAGACCCACGGCATGCGCCATGTCCGCATAGAGGAGCGCGTAGTCGGCGCACACGCCCTTTCCGGTCTCGAGCGTGGTGAGCGGGGACTGAGCGTCCCATTTGCCATCGTAGACGTAGTCGTCATATTTCTTCCAGTCGTAGTGGATGTGGTGGATCTCCCACTCGTACAAGGCGCGCGCCTTGGCGTACGGAGAGGTTAAGCCGCGCGTGATGGCAAGGGCTTTTTCCGCCACCGGCTTTGGGACGACGAGAATGCCGGTTTCCTCCCCAGGGCCGGTGGGCACGACGAACAGAGAGATATCGGCTGCCACGGTCTGCGCCGCACCTTTGGCCAAAATCGGCATTTCCCGCTCCGCGACGGGTCGAAGCCACGGCGTGTAGACGTGATGCGAAAGCCAGCGGTACGCGGGCGACGCCTGAGCGGCTCGCGCGAGGGCCGGCGCCGAGACGTACTGGAGAACGAGAAACACGCAAGCGCCAGCGGCCGCGGCGCGAACGGCGCCGAGCGCGCCGCCGACCACGAGCCCGCCGGCGCGGCTCAAGGCGCGGACGCGTCCCCGCGGCCGGATCCATCTGGCGAAAAGTGGCGCGAGCAGCGCTCCGATGGCGGACGAGACGATGAGATACGCGGCGAGAAACGCTATCCAGTTGCACAGCCTCGGAGATTGTTGCCAAAACGCGGCGAGATGCGCTAGCCAGCCTGGCACAAAAGCGCGCTGGCCATCCTCTAGGACGAAGTTGCGGATGGAGCGGCTCGCCGCAAAGGCGGCTGCGGACGAGGCGACCACCTCGGCGACAAATGCCGCGGTCTGTACAAGCCTCCGCGACTCTCGTTCAAATCCGCGCCGCAAGCCCGCCAAGGCCGAAACCGCCACAATCGCCCACAACACCCACTCTAGCCAGTCGTTCACCGGAACACCTCCAGGTCTTCAGTCTATCCCGATTCCCGCCGATGGAGTAGTATGAAGGATAGACATCGGCTGGCGCGGGGGGATGCGTGTGGCATGGACGGCGGATCAGATTCCGAATCTCAAGGGGAAATGGGCCGTCATCACGGGATCGAATAGCGGCATCGGTTGGCAGGCGGCGCGTTGGCTGGCGAAGCGCGGCGCGCGGGTGACGCTTGCGGTCCGCAACCGCGGGCGCGGAGAAGACGCCAAGGCCCGCATCCTGGCGGAGGTGCCGAGCGCGGAGGTGGACGTGCGCCTGTTGGATCTGGCCGATCTCGACAGCGTTCGGTCGTTCGCGGAGGCGCTCGTGGCGGACGGCCGGCCGCTCGACCTGCTGATCAACAATGCGGGCGTGATGGCCACCTCATACGGCACCACGCGCCAGGGCTATGAGCTTCAGTTCGGTACCAATCACCTCGGCCACTTCGCGCTCACGCTTCAGTTGCTCCCGATTCTCGCCGGGACCACGGGCGCGCGCGTGGTGACCGTAAGCAGCATGGCGCATCAGATGGCGAAGCGCCTCGATCTCGCGTACGTGCGCGGGAGTGGGCGCTATAGGCGATTCCAGAGCTACGCGCAGAGCAAACTCGCGAATCTCCTCTTTGCCTACGAGCTTGACCGGCGCCTCAAGCGCCGCGGACTCCCCTTGAAGAGCATCGCGTGCCATCCCGGGTTTGCCGCAACGTCCCTCGTGGAAAACGGCATGCTGAAGAGTTCCTGGGCCAAGCCGCTGGCTCGGGTGGTGAACCGCTTTGCTCAGCCGAGCGAGATGGGCGCGCTTCCCACGCTGTACGCCGCCACACATCCGGACCTCGAGGGCGGCGAGTACGTCGGTCCTGACCGGGGATCTCGGGGATATCCCGTCGTCATGAATTCGTCCCCGGCTTCTCGCGATCTCGCCGCAGCGCGCGAGCTTTGGAGCGCCTCGCTCGACATGGCCGGCATTCCGCGCGATGCCTGGTACGCGCTCGAGGACGAATGAATCCGCGCCATCCTGTGCTCCCGGGAGCCAGAAAGAGGGATACACGTGGCGAAGTTGTACTTTCGCTTTGGGCAGATGAACGCCAGCAAGTCCATCCAACTGTTGACCGTTGCGCACAGCTACGAGGAGCAGGGCAAAAAGGTGGCGCTTTTTACGCCTGCCATCGACGACCGGTACGGGCGCGGCGTCATCGCATCCCGAGTGGGCATTTCGAAGCAGGCCCTCGTCGTCGAGGAGGACACTGACCTCTTCGAGAGCGTGCGCGCGCAGATGCCCGACTGTGTGCTGGTGGACGAGGTTCAGTTTCTCCGCGCCTATCACGTGCAGCAGCTGGCGCGCGTGGCGGACGATCTCGACATTCCCGTGATCATGTACGGCCTGCTCAAGGACTACCGCAACCGCCTATTCGAGGGCAGTGAGGCGGCCATCCTGTGGGCGGACCGGATAGAAGAGATCAAGACCATCTGCGCGCATCCCGGCTGCGACCGCAAGGCGACGATGATTCTCAAGGTCAAGGACGGGCGCCCGGTGTACGAGGGCGAGCAGATTGAAGTCGGCGGGAACGATCTCTACAAATCCGTCTGCCGCAAGCACTACTTTCACCCGGACGTGGAGGGCCTGATGCGCGCGACGGGCCCGTGAGGCAAGCGTTCAGCGGCGCAGTGCTCCGCCCCGGCGCCTCGGTGTCACAGTTCGAGCGAAAGCTGGATGGCGGGCGCCTTCGCCAGGTCCTCTTCCGCCGCGCGAAGACAAGCGGTAAGCGTATAGACGGGCATGTTCAATTGGCATGCCACGTACACTTCCAGTCGGGCGCCGCGCGAGCGTTCCCATCCGGGAAGGGTCACGACGGCGTCCGCATCCATGAGCATGCGGATGTCGCGGCGCATGGCGGCATACCAATCGTCTTCGGGCGAACCATACTCGGCCGGGTTGATGACCTCAAGGCCCCGCGCTCGGAGCGCCTTTGCTGCCTCCAGGAACGCCGGACGATTCCCGTGCGGGAGCCCTGTCATGGGACCGGACAGATAGACGCGCTTCACGTGATCTCGCCTCCCCAGCATCTTGAGTCCAGAATATGCGAACGTGTGTTCGGTGTCAAGAGGGTGGCGCAGACTCCTTGGCGAACGTTTTGTCTTTATATACAATGAACGTTCGGATCGCGGGAGGCGACACGGTTCGCCTCAGGCCGCGATGACGAGGAGGATTTCGCATGGCTGAGCACTACGACGTGATCATCGTGGGCGCGGGGCCCGCCGGACTCTACGCCGCCTACGAGTTGGTGGAGAAGGCGCCGAAGCTCAAGGTGCTGCTCATCGACAAGGGCGTGGAGGCGCGGTTTCGCCACTGCCCCATCATGGAGGGGCGGATCGACAAGTGCCCGCCGCCCAACAAGATCAAGACGTACGCGAGCTGCTGGCCCGCGTGCGGCGTCATCAACGGCGCGGGCGGCGCGGGGAGCTTTTCGGACGGCAAGTTCAACATCACCGCCGAATACGGCGGCTACCTGACGGAGTACCTGCCCGCGAGCGAGGTGCTCGGGCTCATCGAGTATGTGGACGCCATCAACCTTCGGCACGGGGCACCCGACGCCGTGACGGATCCGTCCACGCCCGCCGTGGCTGCCATCGAGCGGCGGGCCATGGCTGCCGGGCTCAAGTTGCTTCGCGCGCGCGTCCGCCACATCGGCACCGACAAGAACCTGGAGCTCATCCAGTCGCTGTTCGAGCACCTCGGCCGTCACATCGATCTCCGGTTTCGCACCTTCGTCGAGGACATTGTGGTGGAGGGCGATCGCGTCGGCGGCGTGATCCTGCGCGGGGGTGAGATGGTCCGAAGCCGCTACGTGCTGCTCGCGCCGGGGCGGGACGGGGCGACGTGGCTGTCCGACTTGTTCCGTCGCCACAAGCTCAAGATGACCAACAACCAGGTGGACATCGGCGTGCGCGTGGAGACGTCAAACGTGGTCATGCAGGAGTTGAACGAGCACCTGTACGAGGCCAAGTTCCTGTTCCAGTCGCCGGCGACCGGCCTCATGGTGCGGACGTTCTGCGCCAACCCATCTGGCCACGTCGTGATTGAAAACCACACGGGCGTCATGGCGGCCAACGGCCACGCGTATCACGATCCGGCGCTCGGATCGCAGAACACGAACTTTGCGCTTCTGGTCAGCCACAGGTTCACCGAGCCGTTCGACAAGCCGAACGAGTTCGCGAAGAGCATATGCCGGCACGCGAACGAGCTGTCGAACGGGTCCATCATCCTGCAGAAATACGGCGATCTGCGCAAGGGCCGCCGTTCGACGCCCCAGCGCATTCGCGAAGGGTTTGTGGAGCCGACGCTCAAGGAGGCCGTGCCGGGCGATCTCGGCCTCGTGCTGCCGTACAAGACGATGGTCGCGCTGATGGAGATGATCGAGGCGCTCGACAAGGTGGCGCCTGGCGTCGCGAGCGATCACACACTGTTCTACGGCGTAGAGGCGAAGTTCTACGCGGCGCGCGCCGAGGTGGGGCCGGATCTACAGACGAAGATCGACGGGTTGTACTGCGCGGGCGACGGTCCGGGCATCTCGCGCGGAATCTCGCAGGCGGCCTCGTGCGGCGTGCACGTGGCGCGGCAGATCGCGAAGCGCGAGGCGTGATCGACAGGCGGCGCGTGCCTGACGCGCAAGGGAAAGGCCCAGGGCCGTCTGAGGTCCTGGGCCTTTTCGCCGTGCGCCGGTGTCATCGCGAGACGTGCACCAGCTTGCCGTCCTGGAAGTACAGCCGCGCGCCGTTCGGATACGTCCAGACGGTCTCGGGCCTGCCGTGGTACGTGGTGGACGAGATGGACGACGGCGGTCCCCACTTCGCCCGCGCCTCCGACTCGGAAATCCCGAGCGGCAGGTAGGGATACGCCCCGCCCGAACCCGCGGACGCCCCGCCCCCGGATGTCCCCGTGCCGGACGCGCCGGATGCGCTCGACAACGGCTGCGCCTTCTGCCAATACTGGCCGAACCACGCCTCTGCCTGCGCACGCACGAGGGGCTGGGTGACGACAATTCCGACCTCCCGGTTGTCGTCGAGCGAGTTGGCGGAGAGATTTTCGCTGCCGATGAAGACGGCCTCCGTGCCCGCAATCAGCTTGGCGTGCACATAAGGGGACGACAGGAGCCGCACCTGCACGCCGTGGCTCGCGAGCATGCGCGCGTTCGCCATCTCCTCGCTGTCGATGGAGGACGGGAGCAAGAGCTCGAGCTGGCGGCCTTTCGCCTCCATGGCCGCCATGACGTCCGGGGCGTCGTACAGCTCCTCCTCGGCCATCACGACCGGGCCAGGCTGGCGGATCTGATCGGCGAGCGCCTCGGCCGATCCCGGCGACACAATGAGCGCGGGCGGGAGGCTCGGCCGTGGGCGACCCGACCAGTCCGCCTGGAACAGGGCGTCGAGATCGGCCGGGAGGGTACCGCCGTCGATCTCGACGTTGTCCTCGAGGTTGGCGCCGCCATCGAGAGCCGAATACGTGGCGTTGGCCGAGCCGACAATGGCGACGCGCCCGTCCACGACCAGGTACTTGGCGTGATCGTAGCTCGTCGCGGAGGGCGACCACGTCTTCACCTGCACCTTCGAGCCGCGGAACATCGCGAGTTCCTTCGAGACAGCGTCCGAGAAGTCGTACGGGTGGCTGTCCAGGATGACGCGCACGGCCACGCCGCGCGCGGCGGCCTGCTTGAGCGCGTTGGCGATGTTTTCGTCGGTGAGCAGGTAGACGTTGTAATCCACGCGCTGGCGCGCCCGACTAATCGCGCTTACCCAGGGGGCCGATCCGGCGCCGGGCTCCCCAATCCACGTGAATTGGCTGGCGGACGCCGCGATGGAGGCGACGGCCTTCGAGGGCGCGGCGCCTGTCGACGTGCCATGGGCAGGTGCGCTGTTCGCCGCGTTTGCGGGAGAGACGTTTCCCTGGCCGCACGCCGTCAAGAAAAGCAGGGCAGGCGCCAGGGTGGAAGCCAGCCTGAGCCGAAGCCGACCTGTGTTCACGCGCATCGCTCCCTCTGTGAAATGGTGATCCGATTGTAACAAATCTCTCCCCTGGCATCACGCGGAGGGCGGTGTGGGCGAGGGGAGCGCCTGGGTGGCGGATGGCCTGAGCCGGAGATCGTCTAGGATGATGCCGGACACTTGGCATGCAAGCGCCCGATTTACGGCCAGCTCGGTCGTCGCGGTCCACGCGTACACGGCGAGGTGGTGGGCTTTGGCCTCGGCCACAAACAGCGGATCCAGGTGTTCGATGTCGGGGTGGAGGCTCTGCGCGCCAAGGCGCTCCGCGAGCTGAATGGGCTCGAGCAGGCGACCGGTGAAGAGCACGCCGAGGGCGATGTCGCGGTCGAAGCGGCGAACCTCGGCCAGCGCGGCGTGATCGAAGGAGGAGAGGAGGACGCGATCCCGCGCGTTGTGGCGGTAGATGGCGCCGAGCACGCGGCGGATGAGCTGGCGGGTGTGCGCGACGGGGCTCGTCTTCAGTTCGATGTTCAGGCACATGTGCGGCACGGTCGCGAACACCTCGTCGAGCGTGGGGATGAGCGTGCCGCGAAAGCGGGCGTCAAACCACGATCCGGCGTCGAGCTTGCGCAGATCGGCGAGTCGCATGTCGGCTATCAGGCCGCTGCCGTCCGTCGTCCGGTCGACCGTCGGATCGTGCAGAACCACGACGCCGCCGTCGCCTGTGAGGCGCACGTCGAGCTCAATCATGTCCGCGCCCAACTCCGCCGCCCGCACGAAGGCGGGCAGCGTGTTCTCGGGGCACTCGGCGGACGCGCCGCGGTGGGCAATATAGAGCGTGTCGTCGCGCATCAGGAGTTCTCGAATCATGCGAAGACCTCCTTGTCTTCAAGCGCGGATGTCATCCGAGGTTTTGATCGGCGGCCTCTGCGGCCTGGTGCATGGTGGCCGCGACGGGCTTGCCCTCGTCGAAGATGCCTTGCAGCGCCTGCTGCACCGGCTGCAACACGGCCAGGTACGCGGGGGACGCCGGCGAAGGATGCTCGTACTGGAGCTCCTCAATGGCGGTCCGGTACTGCGGGTGCTGTGTCAGATACGATTTGTAGACGGGATCGTTCAGATCCGCCTTCTGCACGGGCAGGTAGCCGGTCTCGGTGGACCACTTCACCGACTGCTTGGGCGAGGTCCACCACTGGATGAACGTCCAGGCGGCCTTCTGCTGCGCGGGTGTGGCGTCCTTGAAGATGGCGAGATCGCCACCGCCAGGCGGGACGGCAAGCGTCTTGCCGCGCGGCAGGAGCGCGGTACCCCACTGGAACTTGCCGCCCACGCCCTTGGTCACCGTACCCGCGCTGCCGATGGAGTCGATATCCATGGCCACCTGGCCGTTGATGAAGTCCTGCGTCATGAGGTCCCAGTAGTTCGGCCCCGTCTCCACCTTCGCGTAGCCCTGCTTCACGAGCGACTGCTCCGTCTCCAGGATGGAGAGCGCGGGCGGCTGGTCGAACGTGGCGCGCTTCAAATCGGCCGACAGAATGGAGCCACCGCCGGACTCCACCGCGTACTCCCACGGCCACCAGTCGACGAGCGGCTCGAAGCCGTAAATCTTGTTCGATCCGGCCCCGCTCGTGAGCTTCTTCGCGTCCGCCGCGAGCTGCGCCCAGTTCGACGGGGGCGAAGCAATGTGCGCCTTCGCGAAGAGCGTCTTGTTGTAGTAGAGCACGGGCACGCTGCGGTTGAACGGAACCGCGTAGTACCGGCCCTGGTACTGCGTCGAGACGAGGATGCCCGGCAGGAAGTTGGACGGCTTGTCGACGCTCGAAGACTGCATCAGGTTGGTGAGATCGAGCAATTGCCCGCTCGCCGCGAAAACCGGCATCGCGTGCACTTCAATCTGCGCGATGGTGGGCGGATCGCCCGCCTTGATGGCCGCGAGCAGCTTCTGCTGTTCCTCGCCGCCGCCGGAGTAGCTGCCCTGGTACGTGGCCACGACCTTGATGCCGGGGTGGGTCTGGTTGAACTCCTGCACCATCTGTTGAATGTCCTGGCTGAGCGTCGTGCCGACGCCGTACCAGAAGGTGATGGTCACGGGCTGGCTCGATGCCGCGGCCCGGCTGGCGCCCGTCGCCGCCTGTCCGCCGCCGTTTGCGGCGGGCGCGCCACATCCTGTCGCCATGAGTCCAAGCGCCAGGAGCGCGCCGGATTTCCACAGTCGATCTCGTTTCATGGTTTTCCCTCCCAATGTATGCGCCTCAAGCGGGCGCCGTGTTTATCCCTTCACGGCCGTCTGGGCCACGCCCTGGACGAAGTAGCGCTGGCCGATGAGGAACAGGATGACGACGGGCGCGATGGCGAAGATGTCAAAGGCCATCGCGTAGTTCCACTGCAGGGTTTGACCCGCGTCCTGCGTCAGGAAGTACGACAGGGCGACGGGCACCACGCGCATGTTGGTGGAGTTGGTGGCCACGAGCGGCCAGAACAGGCTGTTGTAGTGGTAGACAAAATTGAGCAACACGAGCGTCACGATGGTCGGCTTGTTGTTCGGCAGGACGATGCGCGTCAAAATCCACCACTCGCTCGCGCCGTCCACCCGCGCGGCGTCGACGATGTCCCGCGGCAGCGTCAGAAAGCCTTGGCGCATGAGGAAGATGCCGAAGGCCGATCCGGCGTACGGCAGGATGAGCGCGCCGTACGTGTTGATGAGATGCATCGCGGACAGCATGGTGTAGACGGGGACGAACGTCGCCTGCATGGGCACCATCATGGCCACGAGCACAGCAAAGAACAGCCAGCGCTTGCCGCGGAGCGGGATGAAGACGAGCGCGTACGCGGCGAGCGAGGACGTGATCACCTGCAGCGCGACGATGGCGCCGTTGGTGAACACGCTGTTCCACAGGTACAGGAGGAACGGCTGGGCGCGCCACGCAGCGGCGAAGTTGCTCCACGCGGGGTGCGCGGGCCAGAGCGCCGAAGACAAGAGACTGCTCGTCGGCATGAGCGACGTGCGGATCATCCAGTACACGGGCGCCAGGCAGAGCAAGGCCGCGATGGTCAGCAGCGCGTACGAGACGCCCTTCAACAGGGGGTTCGCCCTCACGATTCCTCCACCACCCATCTGCGGCTCAAGCGCATCTGCAGGTATGAGAGGCACGCGAGCACGAGGATGAGAATGACGCTTGCCGCAGAAGACTCCCCGATGTTGAACGCTTGAAAGCCTTTCTCGAAGATGTAGTAGGCAAACGTGGTGGTCGCGCCGTCTGGACCGCCTCCGGTCATGACGTACACCTGATCGAAGGTCTGGAACGTCTGGATGAGGCAGATGACGGCGGCGAAAAACAGGCTTGGCCCGAGCGCGCGCAGCGTCACGTGGCGAAACACCTGCCAGCGCCCGCCGCCGTCCACCTGGCACGCTTCCGTCAGGGACGTCGGCACGCTCTGCAGCCCTGCGAGGAAGATGATGGCGTAATAGCCGGTGAACTGCCATGCGGTGAGGATGAGCACCGACAGAAGCGCCGTCCGCCCTTGGCCGAGCCAGTTGACCGGCGACAGGCCGAGGCGCTGCAGGGCCAGATTCACCGGTCCTCCGTCCGTGGCGAAGAGAAGCGAGAAGATGAGGCCCGAACTCACGAGCGGAATCACGTACGGTCCGAAGACGGCCGCTCGGAATATCGCCCGCCCGCGAATGCGCTGGTTCAGGAGCACGGCGAGGATGAGCGCGGCGGGCAGCGACAGCGCCATCATGCCGACCGCCAGCCACACCGTGTTCGACGCCGCCTGCCAAAAGTCGGGCGCGGCGAGCAGGTGCGCGTAGTTGGCGAATCCGGCGAACACCGGTTGCGGGGTGTACAGCGTCGACTGGTAGAGGCTCAGGTACACCGCGTAGCCCATCGGCACAAAGACAAACGCGAGCAGAAAGAGGAGCGCGGGCGCCATCATCGCGACGCCGGTGAGTTGAAGCGACAACCGGCCACGCGCAAAGCGCCTCTCCTCGATGCGCTCTGCGATCACGGCTTCGGCGGCCTTGGCCACGATGGCCCTCCTTTCCCATGTGCGATGTTCAAGCGGATGGGTTTCAAAGCGAGTGTAAGCGTCGACTGTGAATCGCCTGCGAAGGAAGTGTGACCCTTGTGTGAAGCTCTCGTGAACTCGCGCGATTTGATATAGTGGGGGAGGAGCGTTCGTGCAGAATCACATCCATGGCTGACAAGGGGAGCGAACGACGTGATCGAACCATTGCGCAAATATGCAGAACTCATCGTGCGGGTGGGGGTGAATCTGCAGCCGGGCCAACCGCTCGTCATTGGCTTCGGATCGCGCCAGGTGTATCCGGACCAGGTGCCGTTTGCAAGGCTGCTCGCGCAGGCCGCCTACGACGCGGGCGCGAGCTACGTGCACATCGACTGGGGCGACGAGTGGTGGCTGCGCGAGACGGTCAAGCGCGCGGATCTCGCCATTCTGCGTCAGCGCGCCCAGTGGCAAGTCGAATGGGTGGAGCGCCTCGCGGAGATGGGCGCGGCGTACATCGCCATGCCGGCGAGCGATCCGGCGCTCTTCACGGGCATCCCGCGCGATCGCGTCGAGCAGGCGGAGCGGGCGGTGCGAGAGGCGTTCCGGCCGTTCGACAATGAGCGCACAAGCGACAAGTATCGCTGGACGCTCGCCTCGGCGCCGACGCAGGCCTGGGCCGACGCAGTGCACCCGGAGTTGCCGCGCGAGGAGCGATTCGAAGCCCTCTGGCGGGATATCCTGCAGGCGTCGCGGGCGACGGGCGAAGATCCCATCGCGGACTGGGAGCAGCACATCGCCAACCTGAAGCGCCGAGCGGCCTGGCTGAACGGCCTCAAGATTCACGCGCTGCATTATCGGGCGCCCGGCACGGATCTGACCATCGAGCTCGCGGAGGGCCACTACTTTGAGGCGGCCGGCCATCCCGACGTCAAGGGATTTCGCTTCGTCGCCAACATCCCGACGGAAGAGGTGTTCACGGCGCCCAAGAAGACCGGCGTGAACGGCACGGTTGCGAGCACCATGCCGCTCAATCACGGCGGATCGCTCATCGAAGGCATTCGCCTGCGCTTCGAAAACGGGCGCATTGTCGAGTACAGCGCGGAGAAGGGCGAGGAGGCGCTCAAGGCTATCATCGAGGCGGACGAGGGCAGCCACTACCTCGGCGAGGTGGCGCTCGTGCCGGTGGACTCGCCCATCGCGCAGATGAATCGCATCTTCTACAACACGTTGTTCGACGAAAACGCCAGCTGCCACCTGGCCATCGGCCGCGCGTATCCCCTCATCGAGGGCGGCCACCAGCTTGCGCATGAGGACTGGGAGGCGCACGGCCTGAACGACAGCCTCATGCACGTGGACTTCATGATTGGCTCGCCTCATCTCGACATCGACGCGGTGCTTCAGGACGGCCGCACGGTGCCCATCTTCCGCAGCGGGCGCTGGGCGAGCGAGGCGTAAGGCCGCTTGCGGCGGGGAGGGGGACGAGGGATGGCAAAGCCTCATTGGGATGCGACGACGTACGAGTTTGCTTCGCGGCGCACGGTCGTGTTCGCCAGGCGAGGGATGGTGGCGACGACGCAGCCGCTCGCCTCTGAGGCGGGGCTCGAGGTCCTGCGGCGCGGCGGCAACGCCATCGACGCGGTGGTGGCGGCTGCGGCTGCTCTCGCCATCGTGGAGCCGACCTCCAACGGCATCGGCAGCGACGCGTTCGCCATCGTTTGGAAAGACGGCAAGTTGTACGGCCTCAACGCCAGCGGCCACTCGCCCGAGCGGCTGACGCGGGAGGAGCTTGAGCGCCGCGGACTGCGCGAGCTACCGACGCACGGCTGGCTGCCCGTGACCGTGCCCGGCGCGCCGGCGGCGTGGGCGGCCCTCGTCGAGCGATTCGGCCGGCTGCCGCTCAAGGACGTGCTCGCGCCCGCCGCGGCGCTCGCCCGCGAAGGCTTTCCGGTGCAGCCGGTGACCGCGCGCAATTGGCGCCGCGCGATGGAGGCGCATCGAGGCCGGCTGACCGGTCCGGAGCACGAGCCGTTCTTCCGCCTCTTCGCCCCAGGCGGCGAAGTCCCCGGCCCCGGCGACCTTTTCCGCAACCCGGACGGCGCGCGCACGTTGGAAGCGATTGCATCGTCCGGCGGGCGCGCGTTGTACGAGGGCGAGATCGCAGATATCATCGACGCGTTTGCCCGCGAGACGGGAGGGCTTTTGTCCAAGGCCGATCTCGCCGCCTACAAGCCCGAGTGGGTCGATCCGCTCTCCGTGCGCTATCGGGATTTCGAGGTGTGGGAGTTGCCGCCGAACGGCCAGGGCATCGTGGCGCTGATGGCGCTCGGCGCGCTCGACGGCCTGGATCTCGCCAGCATGGACGAGGCGGATCGCGCACACGCGATGCTCGAGGCCATCAAGCTTTCGTTTGAGGTGGCGCTGCGCGAGGTGGCAGACCCCCGCTTTATGCGCGTGGCGCCCGCGTCGCTCGTGTCAAAGGACCACTTGGAGGCGCTTCGCGCGAAGATTGGAGCGGAGGCTCGATTGCCGGCCGTGGAACGTCCGTACTACGGGGGCACCGTGTATCTCTGCGCCGCGGACGGCGAGGGCAACATGGTGTCGTACATCCAGAGCAACTACATGGGCTTTGGCAGCGGCATCGTCGTCCCGGGGACCGGCGTTTCGTTGCAGAACCGCGGGCACAATTTTTCCATGGACCCGTCGCACCCGAACGCCCTCGGCCCCCGCAAGCGCCCGTACCACACCATCATCCCCGGCTTCCTCACGCGCGGGGGCGAGCCCGTCGGGCCGTTTGGCGTCATGGGCGGCTTCATGCAGCCGCAGGGCCACGTCCAGGTGCTCGTGCAGATGCTCGATCTCGCCCGCAACCCACAGTCGGCGCTCGACGCGCCGCGCTGGCAGTGGCTGCAGGGGAAGCGCGTGCTGGCGGAGGCGGCCTTGGGTGAGGACGTGATCGCTAAGCTGCGGGCGCGCGGCCACGAGGTCGAGGTGACAGACGACGGCACGCCTTTTGGCCGCGGGCAGGTCATCTGGCGCCTGCCAAACGGGGCCTTGGCAGGGGCGACCGAGCCTCGGGCGGATGGGGCGATTGCCGCGTGGTGATGCGCAGGGGCGCGGGTGGGGACTTGGAGGCGACTTCTGTCCCCAGCCTGCGTCCCGCTAGCACTTTGGCAAGCCCGCCGGCCCGAGCGCCGAGGCGACGACGGCGAGCGCCGTGCGGATGCCCGTGACAAGCGTCGCAAGCGGCAGGGACGGCGCCTGCTTGTGAAGCGCCTGCTCGGTCATGTAGGGCACGTGGATGAAGCCCCCGATGATACCTGGCGACTCCTCGGCGATGAAGTGCATCAGGCGGTAGAACGTGTCGTTGCACACGAACGTCCCCGCCGTGTTGGAGATGTGCGCGGGAACGCCGGCGCCGCACATGGCCTCCACCATGGCGCGAATCGGAAGCGTCGAGAAGTAGGCGGCGGGCCCGTCCGGCGCGATGGGTTCGTCGATGGGCTTCTGGCCCGCATTGTCCGGGATGCGCGCGTCCATGATATTGATGGCGATGCGCTCCGGGGTCACGTGCGTGCGGCCGCCCGCTTCGCCCAGGCAGACGACAGCGCGCGGCTTGACCTCTCGGATGGCACTCACGAGCTCCTCGCCGGCCCGACCGTACACCGTGGGCAGGCGCCGCGCGACAATTCGATAGTGGACGCCCACGGTCTCTCCAGCGAGCGATCTCGCCACCTCCCACGAAGGGTTGAGCGCCTCGCCCTGAAACGGCTCGAATCCTGTCACCAATATCGCGTCCATGGGCCTTCCCCCATCGCCGACCGATTTCCGCGGTGTCGCCGCGGTGTCCTACGCTAAACTGTTCGCGCTTGTGTCGAGGAAATCCTGTCGGCTCAGGGAATGCGTCGCGCTTGCAATGACCAAATGACCAAATTAGAATTTTGGTCAGAGCGCCACAGCGCGCAGAAAGCGAGGGATGACCATGCGGGATCGCATCGAGGAGGCGGCCAAGCGCGCGTTCTCCGAATTTGGCTACAAGGGCACGACCATGGATCAGATTGCCCGGCTCGCGGGTGTGAGCAAGGGGGCCATTTATCTCCACTTCCCGAGCAAGGAAGCGCTGTTTCAACACATGCTGCGCGGGGTCATCGCGCAGGTGCGAGACGCGTTCGAGTCGGCCCAGGTGGAAGGCGACGATTACTTTCGCAATCTCGAGCGCGGCCTGCGCGCGCTCATGCGGTTTCGCGCCGATCACGCCATGCTCTCGAAGCTCGTCCAGGAGGTCCGGCAGTTTGGGACAGCGGAGGCGCGCGCGGGGCTCCGGGAGCTTGAGACCGCCATCCTGGATTATCTCGCGCGCCACCTGAAGCGTGGCGTGGATCTCGGCGTGGTGCGGCCGTGCCGGCTGGACCTCGTGGCGTTCGTCCTGTTGCGCGCGTACACGGCGGTGTTGCGCGACTTTCCGTCTGCGGAAGGTGCGCTCTCGGACGAGGAGCTGTACGAGCTTTTCGCGGGCCTGTTTGTCGATGGCCTGCGCCTGAGGCCCGGCGAGGGCGAGCCCGGGAACGCGCAGACTGCGCAGGAGAGGTGAGGCGGATGGCCACTGCTTCCGAAGTCACAGCGCGGGGCCATGTCTTTCAGGAATTCGCGAGGCTGAGAACACCCAAGATGATGGTGCAAGCCGCCGGGATCGCCCTCATCCCGGTGTTGTACGCGGGCGCGTTTCTCTGGTCGTTCTGGAATCCCTACGGCCATCTCGACCGCCTGCCGGTGGCCGTGATCAACGAGGATGCGGGCGCCTCGTTTCACGGCGAGCGGTTGAACGCGGGGCGAGACCTCGTCGAGAAGCTGAAAAGCGATCACAGCCTCGGCTGGCACTTCGTGACGCCGGCCGAGGCCTCGGCCGGGATGGCGGACGGGGCGTACGCGATGGAAATCGTCATCCCGCGCGACTTTTCCAAGCGCGCCGTGAATCGCGCCGAGCATACAGGCGCGCCTGCGCCGGAGATCACGAGCGTCACGAATGATCGCTACAACTACATCGCGGGCGTGATCGGGCGGAACGCGGCGGTGAAGCTCGCGTCGGAGACGGCGCTGGGGCTTGCGAAGTCCTACACGGCATCGCTCGTCGATGCGCTGGAAAGCTCGGGCACGGGGCTTCACAAGGCGGCGAAGGCCGCGGAAGCGCTCGCCTCCGGCGGGCAAGAGCTTGAGGCGAAAGGCGAGTTGCTCGTGAGAGGAGCGTCCCAGTTGGCTGCGGGCGCGAATCGCCTGGAAGGTGGACTTGATCAGGCGTCTCAGGGCGCGGGGGCGCTGGCGCAAGGTGCGTCGCAGGCCGTGTCCGGTGCGGACCACTTGAACGCGGGCCTTTCGCGGCTGAACCAAGGCGCCGAGGCGCTCGCGCAGGGCGCTTCATCTTGGGCCAACCAAGCGCGGGCCTTCGGCGAGGCAGGGGGCAAGCTGGGCGAGGCGGCTCAAGGGGTCGGGCAGGGGGCGTCCCAGCTGGCTGTGGGCGCGGGCAAGCTGACGACCAGCTTGAGCCAGTTGGATACCGGCGCGTCGCATCTCGCGTCTGGCGCCGAGGCGCTCGCGCAAAACGCGTCCCAGTTCGCACAGGCCGCAAATCAGACCGCGGCGGGATCGCAGCAAGTGGCGTCCGGCGCAAAACAGTTGGCGGAAGGGCTTCAGCAGTTGGCGAAGGCCAATCCTGCGCTCGCCGAGACACCTGCGTTTCAGTCGCTCCTCGCGACGAGCGCAGAGGTGGCGCAGGGCGCCTCGCAGACCGCATCCGCCAACGAAGAGCTCGCCGCGGGCGCGGCAGGTCTTTCGCAGGGGGCTTCGCAGGTGGCGTCTGGCGCATCGTCGCTTGCGTCTGGGCTGACGCAGGCGGAAGCCGGCGCGGCCCCGCTGCAACAGGGGCTTCAGCGGTTGGCGCAGGGCGCAAGCGGCGTGGCGCAAGGAGGCGCACGGTTGGCGGCGGCGTCCGGCCAACTCGCCACAGGCGCCAGCCAAATCGCGCAAGGCGCGAAGGGCCTTGCGGCGGGCAGCGGTGCGGCGCAACAGGCATCGTCCTCTCTACGCGGCGGGTTGGCGCAGCTTCAGGCCGGTGCCGCCAAGCTCGCGGAGGGAAACCACGCCCTCGCCGGAGGCGCGGCCTCGCTCGCAGGCGGCGCCGAAAAGCTTGCAAACGGCCTCGGCGCCTATCAGGCGGGCGTGGGCAAGCTTGCGAGCGGTGCCGCCGATCTCGCCTCGAATCTCACAAGCGGCGTGTCCAAGCTGCAGGCGCTCGACGGCAGCGCGGTGATGACCGCCGTGGCGCACCCGGTTTCCCTGCACCAGGTGGAGCTCGGCGACATTCAGACGTACGGGAACGGCTTGGCCCCGTATTTTCTATCGCTCGGGCTGTACGTTGGCGTGCTGATGATGAGCGTTGTCTTTCCATTTCGCCAGCCTTACGGCGAACCGAAAAACGGCGTCGCGTGGTTCTTCTCCAAGTGGCTGCTCGTCGTCGCCATTGCGTGGGCGCAGGCGCTCATCGCCGACGCTGTCGTGCTCGGCCTCGTCGGGGTGCACACGGCGCATCCAGTCGAATTTGTGCTGTTTTCGCTCCTCGCGAGCACGACTTTTGCGTCCATCCTGCTCGCGCTGGTGGCGCTGCTCGACAATCCCGGCCGCTTCCTCGGCGTGGTGCTGCTCATTCTGCAGCTCACGTCGACGTCGGGGACCTACCCGGTGAGCCTGTCGCCCCGCTTCTTCCAGGCGGTGGGGCCCTGGCTGCCCATGTACGCCACCGTGAGCGGATTCCGCTATCTCATCGGCGGCGGCGATCCGTCCCTGATGGCGCGCGATCTCGCGGAGCTCGCCATCTACACAGTGGCGTTTATCGTCATCGGCGTGGTCATTTTCGCGGGTTTCTTCCGCCGCCTTGGGCGCGCGGAGCCCAAAACGGTGTAAACTGATACGGAGAACTCCATCGAGGCGCTCCCCCGCTCCTGACGGGAGCGCCTCCGTCTGTTGAGACGGCGTCGCGCGGACCGCGAAGGTCGTCGCGCCGTTCGCAGAGCGCCACGCCGAAGGAGGAACATCGCATGGAAGGACAACCATCCGCACGCCACCCCGACTGGGAGTCGGAACAAGCTTACGTCGATCGCGTCGTGGCCGCCATGCGCGCCAAGCTCGCGGAGCTTGAAGGCGTCTTGCGCGGCGTGCGCGGCGAGATCGTCGAATTTCGCCGGCACTTTTGGGACGACGTCACCATCAACCTGAGTACCTTGGACGATCTCGTCGAAACCCACTTCGCCATCCGCCAGCAGGCAGAAGTCCTCGGTGAACGGGAGCGGCGTTATCAGCAGGCGGCGAAGACAAAGCGCACGCTGGAACGCCAGATTTCGTCGCCGTTTTTCGCGCGGATCGACTTTCGATATGAGGGCGAGCGCGAAGCCGAGCCCATCTACATCGGGATTGCGTCGTTTCGCGACGAGCGCGATCACACGTTCCTCGTGCACGACTGGCGCGCGCCCATCTCGAGCGTCTACTACGACGCGCTGCCGGGGCCGGCGTCGTTCAAGGCGCCGGCCGGGATAGTGCGGGGCGAGCTCAAGCTTAAGCGCCAGTTCGTCATCCGCGGCGGCACCATCCTGGCCATGTTCGACGCAGGGCTGACCATCGGGGACGAGCTCCTGATGTATGCCCTGTCGCGCCGCTCGGACGCGCAGATGCACAACATCGTCGCGACCATCCAGCGCCAACAGAACGTCGTGATCCGCGACGACGAGTCGCCGGCGCTCCTTGTCACCGGCGCGGCCGGCAGCGGCAAGACGTCGGCCGCTCTCCAGCGCGCAGCGTACCTTTTGTACAAGCACCGGGGCGATCTCGACGCGCGCCAGATGCTCTTTTTCTCGCCGAATCCGCTTTTTATGTCGTACATCTCGAACGTGCTGCCCGAGCTCGGCGAGGACAACATCGAACAGGCGACATTCTACGACTATCTCTGCGCCAGGCTTCAGGACGAGTTCGTCGTCGAAGATCCCTTCGATCAAATGGAGCGCCTGCTCGAGGCGGGCGAGGACAGCCGCATGGCGAGGGCCGTGCGGTACAAGGCGTCGAAGGCCTTTGCGGACGAGATGGACCGCTACGTCGCCGGCCTCGCGCCGCAGATGCGCTTCCACCCCATTCTGGTGGAGGGACGCGTCATCGCGACGGCGACCGACGTCAAGGCGGCGTTCGACAGGACGGATCCAAGGCTTCGCCTCCCGCTTCGCGTCGATCTCGTCAAGGAGGAGCTCTTGCATCGCCTGCGCCAGTTCGAGCGCGACGAGGCGCTTTCCGACTGGGTGCAGAAAGCCGTGGACGGGCTGCCGGACGAGGCGTACCGGCGCGCGGAGCGCACGGCAGCCAAGCGCAAGCGCGAGCGCCCGGAACTGGACGAGCAGGAGGAGGCGCGCCGGCTGCTCGGACGCGAGGTGCTTCGCCGGATGCTTCGGCCCGTGCGCCGCTTCGTGGAGACGCTTCGCTTCGTGGACACGGCGGGGATGTACCGCGCCTGGTTCGAACAGGCGGCGTCGAAACCGCCCGAGGGCTTTCATCCGGACGATTGGGCTCAGATCTGCCGCCAGACCGTGCGCGAGATGGACGAGGGCACGCTCTGGTACGAGGACGCGACGCCGTACCTGTATATGAAGGAGCAGATCCTCGGCCGCGCGGTGAGCGCGCCCATCCGGCACGTGTTGGTGGACGAGGTGCAGGACTACTCCGTGCTTCAGTTGCGCCTCATCCGCAGCCTCTTCCCCTACAGCCGCATCACCATGCTTGGCGATCCCGAGCAGCTCGTGTCGCCTCATCTTCCCGGTATCCTCGAGGAGGACGAGATGGCGCGGCTCTTCCCCGGGCTTGTCCGGGTGGCGTTTGGGCAGAGCTATCGCTCGACGAAGCAGATTGTGCTCTTTACGCGCGGCATGGCGCAAAAGGGCGCGGAGATTCAGCCGTTCGATCGCGACGGCGCGCTGCCGCAGCTGGCGGAGGTGTCCGGCGAGGCGCAGCAGGCGGGCGTGATCGCGCGGTGGCTCGGCGAGTTTGCGGATGCGGGGTATCAGACGACGGCGGTGCTGACCAAGACGCAGGCCGAGGCGGAGCGGCTGGCGAAAGCGCTGGAGCGGCTCGGCGTGAAGCTTCGGCGCCTCGACAAGCGCGCAGTGAGCCTCGAGCCAGGCGTCGTGGTGGCGCCGGTGTATCTGGCGAAGGGCGTCGAGTTCGACGGCGTCATCGTCGCCAACGCGTCGCGGGAACAGTACCAAACGGCGTTCGACCGGCAGCTTTTGTATACGGCCTGCACGCGCGCGATGCATGATCTGCGCATGGTGTCCGTGGGCGAGGCGAGCCCGTGGATCCTCTCGCAGCCCGCAGAAACCTATGAGCGCGTGGACGCAGCAGAGGTGAACGCCACGTGAAGATCTACTTGTTCCGCCACGGGCAGACCGTGTATAACGCGGACGGCGAGCGGTTCTGCGGTACTTCCGACGTGGGACTGACCGCGCTCGGATGGCAGCAGGCCCGCCGCGCCGCGCGGCTCATCCGCGGCGTCCGCCCGGCCGCTATCATCCACTCCGGCCTGCGCCGATCGCTCGAGACCGCAACGGCCATCCGCGAGTCGCTGGAGGGGGCCGAGGACTGCCCGCTTGTTGCCCACGAGGGCTTTCGCGAGGTCGGGTTTGGCGCCTGGGAGGGGTTGACGCGGGCCGAGGTGCATCGGCTGTACCCGGAACTGTACGCCGAGTGGCTCGCACACCCGGAGGAGGCGCGCATTCCCGGCGGGGACAACTTGTACGAGCGCCAACAGGAGGCCGTCGACGCCTTTTTGGACGTCGTGGCGCGCTATCGCGAGGGCGATCTCGTCATCGTCGCCCACAACACGCTCAACCGGCTGCTCATCCTCGGCCTTTTGGGGCTCGACGCGCGCCACTATCGGCGCATTGTCCAGGAGAACGCCTGCCTCAACATCCTGGAGTATCGCGAGGAGGAGGGCGTGCGGCTGCACGCGCTCAACCGAGTGCCGGAGCGGGACGAATAGGCGGCGCGGAATGGTTTGTCCGCGCGTTGTGGTAAGATACTTTCGGAGATTCGCGACGCTAGGAGGGGAAGACGTGATCGAACTATCCCTGGAGAAAGCGAGAAGATGGTTCACGGAGGAACACGAGGCGCGGCTTGCGCCTTTGGCGGAGTTCGCGCTCGGAGAGTTGAATAACCCGAATCGCGACGCCTTCGGGAAAGGGTGGATCGACTGGCCGGCGGCGGATCATAGCGCGCTGTACCGCGATGTGGACGCCATTGCGGCGGACTTTTGCGCAAAGTCGAATGCGACGGTGGTCATTGGCATTGGCGGGTCGTACCTGGGCGCGCAGTCGGCCCTGTCCATGGCGAAGCCCGCGTTCACGGGCGAGGGCGAGCACGAGGTGATCTTCGCGGGCCAACAGCTCAGCCCGACGTATCACGCGCACCTGCTCCAGTACCTCGACAAGCGGGAGGTCACGCTGGTCGTGGTGTCGAAGTCGGGCACGACGCTCGAGCCTTCCGCGGTCTTCCACACGTTTCGCGAATACCTGGAGAAGCGGTACGGCGCCGAGGAGGCCAATCGGCGCATCTGCGCCATCACGGACGCCGAGAAGGGCAGTCTGCGCCAGTTCGCGGACGAGCGGAAGTACGTGACCCTGCCCATTCCGGATGACATCGGCGGGCGGTACTCGGTGCTCACCGCGGTCGGGCTATTGCCGATGGCGCTGGCCGGGATCGACTACAAGCGCGTGATGCAGGGCGCGGCGCGCATGCGCGAGGAGCTCTCGAAGCTCAAGGTGGCGGATCACCCGGCGGTGAAGTACGCGCTTGCGCGCCACGTGCTGTATCAGCAGGGCTTCGTGGCGGAAGCGCTTGTCACGTACGAGCCGCGCGCCGCAGATTTCGCCGGCTGGTGGCAGCAGTTGTTCGGCGAGAGCCAGGGCAAGGACGGCACGGGCCTTTTTCCCACGATGCTGCGGTACACGACGGATCTTCACTCTATGGGGCAATACGTCCAAGACGCGCGCAAGATCCTCGTGGAGACGGTGCTCGACGTCCATTTCTCGGACGAGCCGGAGCTCGTGGTGCCGGACGGCCTCGACGAGAAGAACGCGTATCTCAACGGCGTCTCGTTCTCGCGGCTGCAGGAGGTGGCCGTGGAGTCCGTGATGGTGGCCCACAGCGAGGCCGGCGTCCCCAACATCCTGATTCGGGCGAAGGGCGATCCGGAGTCGCTCTACGGCGAACTCGTGTACTTCTTTGAAGTCGCCTGCGCGGTCGGGGGATACCTCATGGGCACCAACCCGTTCGATCAGCCGGGCGTCGAGGCATACAAGAACGAGATGCGATCGCGCCTGAAGGCGTAAGGGACTAGAGGAGAAGGGGCAACGGATGGAACAGAAGCTTGCGCTTGGCATCGATATTGGCGGCACAAACGTGAAATTGGCCATCGTGCGAAGCGATGGCCGCGTGTTGGCGGACAAGTCCATCCCCACGGCCCCCGAGCGGGGGCCGGAGGCCTTCTCCCGCACGGTCGGCGCAGAGGCTCGTGCCATGGCGGACGAGGCGTCCGTGGCGTGGGACTCCGTCGTGGGCGCGGGCGTGGGCATGGCGGGCTTCCTGGACGTGGAGCGCGGATGGGTGGAGGAAGCGGTCAACCTGCATTGGCGAGACGTCCCCCTAGCGGATCTGCTCCAGGCGTCGCTAGACAAACCTGTCCGCGTGGACAACGACGCAAACGTCGCGGCGCTCGGCGAAGTGTGGCTCGGCGCGGGGCAGAACGCGCACACCGCCCTCTGCGTGACGCTCGGCACCGGTGTCGGCGGCGGCATCGTCATTGGCGGGCGCATTCACCGCGGTGCATCGACCATGGCGGGTGAAATCGGTCACATCATGGTGAAAAACGACGGGGAACTGTGCAACTGCGGCCACCGCGGCTGCCTGGAGACCCTCGCCTCGGCCACCGCGCTCGTGCGCCACGCTGTGGCGGCGGGCATCAAGAGCCCGGACGGCGGAGAGCTCACCGCGAAAGACGTCTTTGCGCTGGCAGCAGAGGGCCATCCGGCCGCGCGCGCGGTGGTGGACGACATGATTCATTGGCTTGCGGTCGGGCTGGCGATTGTTGCCAACATCCTGAACCCGGACGTCATCGTCGTCGCGGGCGGGCTCGTGAACGCGGGAGATCAGCTGATGGCGCCGCTCCGCGAGGCATTTCAACGTGAGGCGCTGGCCCGCGTTGCGCGCGCGTGCAGATTGGTTCCGGCGAAACTCGGGGATCAGGCGGGCGTCCTGGGCGCCGCCCGGCTCGTGTTGCAGGATATCGAAAGCCTGTGAGGCAGGCGGTTTCCCCTGCCTCACGTTTGGGCCAACGTCGCGCGAAGTCAGCGGAGGTAATCCTTGACGCGATCGTACACGGCTTCAGGCGAAAGGCCGTCCGCGGAGATGACGGGGACCTGCTGGATGGCGCTCTGCATGCCCATGAGGTTCTTGTCGAGCCCCGTGATCACGACGGCGCCGACCGACGGCTCCATGTGGGAGGACATGTCGACCACCTGACAGCCTTGGCGTTGAAGGTACTCTTTGACCGGCGTCAGACCAGGTTCCACAGCCACGGCTTTCATGAAGCATCCCTCCTTGGGCGTTCGTTCACGGCATAGTGTTTGAGGGCGGCTCGAAAATATGCGGGCGGGGTATTTCCTTGGAAGGAGGTGTCACCCAAGTGGGACACGTGCACATGATCTTCGGCGTCATCCTCATCATTCTGGCCATCCTGGCGACGGCGTGGGAAATTGCGACGCAACGCGGGCTGCCTCGAGCGCTGCGCGGTGTCGTCATCGGACTCTTTGACCTGCAGGTGTTGCTCGGCATCATCACGTGGATTGTGCGTAGGCCGAACTGGTCGTTCGTGTTTCACCCCATCATCATGATTGTGGCGGTCATCATCCTGCACGTGATGACGTCGCCGTCAGCGCCGAGGTCTCGCCGGTTGACCGGGTGGGTGGTCGCCACGGTGCTGTTCATCATCGGCGCGGCGATTTACCATCACTGAGGGTCTTGGCCGGAAAGTGGATGGCAGTTCGCGGCCATGCGATCCCGAGAGGGAACAATCACCAGCAGACAATCGGTTCAGATCTTTGTAAAATCGATAGAGAATGGAGATTGGCTTGCCGACAAGGGGCTTGACGCATGGCCGACCGACTGCAGTTGCAAATCCGATACCCGGAACAAGGGCTCACCGAGCGCGAGCGACAGCTCGTCGTCTGTCTGGTTCAGCGCATCTGCGTGCACCATCTTCAGCGGCGGCGAGATCGCTCGGTTCACATTCGGCCAGCGAATGTGGATTCCATCCATCTACTCGTGAATCAGGTGATTGAAGTGGACCCGGCTTTGGCCGAAGACGAGCGCGGCGAGATCCTGCGGGCGCTCGTGGAAGACGTGAATCACACGCTGGCGCTCTGCGACATCCGCGGTGACGACATTGTGCGCGTGCACCTGGCGTAGCCAGCCAAACTGGCGCGGAGGGGCGGGCTGGAGTACAATCGGGATGGGGAGTGAGTGTGGTGAAACTTCACATCTCGACGTTTCAGATGCCGGACGGCATGTACCTGGCGACATGCGCAGAGATCCCTATGTGCCGGGCACTGCGGCAAAACAAGGGGCACGCGGTACAGGACGTGAAGCAGCAGATCCGGCGCTTTCTCGCGGAGCGGCAGGCGGAGAATCGCCCGTTTGAGCCGGAGCCGCTGTTGGAAATCGAAATGGAGGCGCCGAATGGCGCTTGACGAGAAGGGCATGCTGTGTTATAGTCTAAAGCGTTCGCCGCGTTAGACGAACGGCAAAGCAACCTCGCGGGGTGGAGCAGTTGGCAGCTCGTCGGGCTCATAACCCGAAGGTCGCAGGTTCGAGTCCTGCCCCCGCAACCAGATGGAGCCGTGGTGTAGAGGCCTAACATGCCTGCCTGTCACGCAGGAGATCGCGGGTTCGAATCCCGTCGGCTCCGCCAACAAGGACCGCTCAAATGAGCGGTCCTTTTGCCTTGTATGAGGCAGCTTCGGGCGGGAGCGCATCGAGCGGGGGCATCTGCGTTTGAGCCGTCACGGGATGCGTGCGAAGTTCGCGGACAGTCCGGAGAATGGCAGCCCAATTCGCGGAGGAGATGCCGGTCGAATTGTAGAAGACGAGGATGGCGGGCGTGCCGGACGATGCGGGGAACGCATCCCGCACTCGGACGGCTGCCACCTGGCTGGGAGCCGAGGCGGGCAGAAGCGTGGAGCGGTTGATCTCCTCTTTGGACGCCGCGGGGAAGACCGCGGCGAGCAAGGTCGCGGCGAGGAGCCATGGGAGGATAGCCGCCGCGCGTCAGGTCCGGCTCCACGTTCGGACTTTCGGTTCGAATCGATGCAACATCGTCGACCTCCTTTCAGCGATGTCATAATTATATATACTGGATAGTTAATTTGTAAATGCGCTTTGCTCGACGTGCAAAATCCGATACCATCGAAGGCGATGTCGATGAGAAGGTGAGACCATGCGGAACGCGAGGAGCCGGCGACCTGGGCGCCCGCCCCAGGTGGAGATGGACGAGCCGACGGCTGAAAAAATTCTCCGCGCGGCTGCTGAGTGCTTCATGGATCAGGGATTCGCGGCGGTTTCGATGGACGACGTCGCCGAACGAGCTGGCGTCACGAAGGCTGTCGTGTATTACTACTATGGTTCCAAGACGGAGCTGTTTCAGCGCGCGATGATGGAGGTCATGCGCGCTTCCCGCGAGCGCACGCAGGCCGTTCTGCGCGAGGACGGACCCCTGCGCGAGCGGCTGCAGAAGCTCACGCGGACCCGCCTTGCCATTCCAGCGACGCTCGACATGAACCACATCCTTCGAGGCAGTCAACGCGCGCTTCGCCAGGATCAACTGGACGAGATGCACCGGGCGGAAGAGCAACTGGTGGAAGTCATCGCCCAAGCATTGCACGCGGAGATGGCAGAGCGGCGCTTGCGGCCGGTGGACGCCGTATTCGTGGCGAGATCGTACCTTGCGCTGCTCGGCATAGGACAGGCGGAATTGCGGCGCCGCGGCGGGGGACAAGCCGCCATCGACGAGATTGCGGCAGACATCGTGGATCTGCTCTGGCGCGGCATCGAACCGCGGTGAAGCGCGGGCGTGACGCGCGCCCATCTTGCCAAAACCGGGCGAACGTCTAGGCTGACGGGCGCTCCGCCACATACCGTATAGCGAACGCTCGCGAGAAGGAGGAGGATGTTCATGTACGGTGTGTTTGGTGGGTACACCCGTTGGGCGGTCGTGTTCCTGATCATCTTCGTGCTGTTCTTCCTGTTTGTCCCGGCTGCGCCGGTTGCGACGGCGTCCTGCTGAAAGGCGGAGCCGTCGGGGCGGCGGCTTGGCCGGGCCGCCGCCCGCCGCGCGGACGACCGGGTTGCGGACCGAGGTCCGTCACGGCTGCGTGGACATGAAAGAAGGCGGCCATGCCGGCCGCCCATGCATGCGCGCGATCACGCCTGTTGAAATGCGGGATCTTCGTACGGGTGCGCGACCCATCCCGCCGGATCGATGAACAGGCGGACAGCCACCACTTTGCGCTCGTCTGTGAGCGTGAAGAAGTGCGGGTTGCCCTCCGGCACCGAGATGACGTCACCGGCGCTAAGCACCACGTCGAAATAGCCCCCATCCTTGCCCTTGATGATGAAGATACCGCTCCCCGACACGATGGCGCGGACCTCGTCCTCGGTGTGCGTGTGCACCTGCTCGAACTTCTTCAAGAGTTCGTCCAGATTCGGCGTCGACTCCGACAGCGAAATGACGTCCCACTTCACGTAGCCGCGCTTGCGGGAGAGGTCCTGGATCTCCTCCTGCAGCGCCTGAAGAATCTCATCCTTCTCCGCATCCGAGAGATCGAACTTGCCCTTGAGCGCGTCCGGGAGCCTCCGATCCACATCCCAGTGATCGTAATAGACCTCATTGCGGTTCAGAAATTCGCGCACCTGGTCCTCGCCGTGGATCTCTTCGCCCGTGTTGCGAATCCGTACGTATGCCACCACGCCGACCTCCTTGTATGCTTCTCCATGTCCGCGGACATCCGCCGCTTGCGTATATCGTAGAATTCCGCCCGGCATTTGTCCACAGGCAGGCGACTCGGCAGCAGGGCGTCATCTCAGCTCAGGCTGAGCCAGGCGCTTGTGCCCAACATCGCGGCGCCTGACGTGGCTTGGTAGATGACCCGGATTTGGCCCACCTCGCCCTTCATCCACGGCGCATACACGAAGGTCATGGACGCCTGATTCGGATACGCGAGAAACCCGGGTGCCGTGGCGTGCGCTTCGTCGCGAGCGACGGCCTGCGTCCACGTGTCAAACACGGCGTCGCCCTGCTTCGGGATCCACTCGATTTCTTCCAACCGGTATCCCTTCGGCGCATTCGCAAGATGAAAGCTCACGGTGTGTTCGCGCTCACTCGGCGGGCGGTCGATCACGACGCCAGGAGCCGGCTGAGTCGCCGCCATCAGGTCCACCGTGCCCTGGGGCCAAAAGACCGAGACGTGATCGACCGTGGGCCCACGGCTGCCATTCGGTAGCCTCGGGAACACCCATAAAAGCTGGTAGTCAGGCCCCGCTGGATAGAGGTAGATGTAGGAGTCCTGCGTATAGCGGACGCTGCCGGGCGTGCCGAGGACGCCGGCGATTTCATGGTACGTGAGCGTGCGCAGCGCCTGCGCGTAGGATCGCACGTCGAAAATCTGTTCCCCTTTGTTGAGGCCAAACGCCACGTCCTTCGCGCGGTACGTGAAGTAGACGCCGGCGCCCGCATACGCCTGTGAGGACGGCGATCCCCATGCCTTCATCACCTGATCGATGTTCTCCCCGTCCGCAAACGGCACGCCGGGAAGTGAGCCGCGCAGTGCTGCCTGCATCACGCTGCGCACCATCTCGCCCGGATTCGGGGTGCGGCCCGCGTCGGCCCGCTCCGGCTGTGCGACGTCCGCAGAGCCCGCGGCAGTCCCCGCTCCCTGCGGCTCTGCATTGGTCGCGCTCCTGGCCACATTGGCGGCGGGTTGAGCCGTTCCCGCTTCTGGCAAACCGACTCCATGGGCCGGGCGCTCGGCGCCACACCCCGCCAATCCCAGCGACACGACCACCGCGGCGCCAAGCCCGAGTCGGGGCGCCCAGCGCGGCCGCTCGCCCCTTCTTTCTTCTGCCCTGTGTCTCACATGGCACGCCCCCTTGTGCAGCGAATGAACTGCTGATCATGAGACGATCCCGCCGCGCACGTTGTGACAAACCGCTGCCGCACCCTACCTCTCATCGCCGCTGGCCTCCTGTCCACATGCTTATCCACAATTTCATCCCCAATATCCACAGGCCACTGTGGAAAACCGCGTGTGGCGTGCAATCCCGCTTGTGTATAATGGCGGTTGGATTACCCACAGGGATGTGGATGACTCGGCCCGAGTTCCACGCTGACAGGAAACGAGGTGGCCTTTGAGATGGTGAACCAGGATTCTTCCCCTCGCGATGCGGTGGTCGCCACCTATCGCCTGCGGGATCGCAAGGACAAGCTTGAGGCCAGAGCCGAGGGCATTGCCGTCGGCCTGACCATCGGGACCTGGACGGATCTTCCCGCCGCGCGCAAGTCGGAAGTGGCGAAGCACTGCGGCCGCGTGGAGGGCATTCGCGTGCTCGAGGAGCGGCTGGAGGGAGACGTCGTCGCCGAGATCGACATCGCGTATCCCGTGGCGAACCTGAACGGCACCTTTGCGTCGCTCCTCGTGACGGTGTTTGGCAAGCTGTCGATGGACGGCGAGATCCGGCTCGAGCGGCTCCAGATGCCGGACTCGCTCGTGCGCCAGTTCCCTGGGCCGAAGTTTGGCGTCGAGGGCGTCAGGCAGCGCCTCGGCGCGTACCATCGCCCGCTCGTCATGAGCATCTTCAAGGCGTGCGCGGGGCTCACGCTGGACGAACTCGTGGAGGCGTTCGGCGAACAGGCCGAGGGCGGCGTCGATCTCGTCAAGGACGACGAGATCTTCTTCACGGAGGCGTACGCCACGCCGGAGGATCGCGTCCGCGCCTACGCGGCGAAGGCGGACGAGATCGCCCAACGGACGGGGCGAAAGACCGCCTACGCCGTCAACCTGACCGGGCCGGTGCACAGCCTGCGTGAGAGGGCCCGCCGGCTCGCGGAGCTCGGCGCCGGTGCGCTGCTCGTCAACGTGGTGGCGTACGGCTACGACGTGGTGGCCGATCTCGCCCGAGACCCCGAGGTCCACGTGCCCATCCTCGCGCACCCGGCCGTGTCGGGGGCGCTGTACGGATCGCCCAACTACGGCATCGCGGCGGACATCGTGCTCGGGCAGCTCATGCGGCTCGCGGGCGCGGATATCGGCATCTTCCCGTCCATGTACGGCAGCGTGACGCTCGGCCGCGAGGCCACGGACCGGCTGCTTCAGCACCTGCGGGCGGAAGGGGCGCACAAACCCGTCCTTCCCGCGCCGTCCGCCGGCATCTACCCCGGTCTCGTGCCGCGGCTGTATCAGGACTTCGGCGTCGATCTCGTCCTGAACGCCGGCGGCGGCATTCACGGCCACCCGGGCGGCGCGCGCATGGGCGGTCGCGCGTTCTTCGACGCCATCTGGGCCGTCGAACACGGCGTGCCGCTTGAGGAGGCCGCAAAGGATCGCCCGGCCCTGCGCCAGGCGCTGGAGAAGTGGGGGATGCCCTCGTGACGGTGCGCGTGATCTGCGACTTTGACGGCACCATCTCCGAGCGGGACATGATTGTGAGCATCATGCGCCACTTTGCGCCCGAGGCAAGCGAGCCCATCATCCAGGCCGTGCGCGCCGGCGAGCGATCCGTCAAAGACGGCGTCGAGGCGATGTTCGCCCTGATCCCGTCCAACCAGTATGGCGCCGTGGTGGCGTACGCCCAGGCGGCGACCGCCGTGCGCCGGGGTTTTCCACAATTCATCCACACCTGTGAACAACTCGGGTGGAAAGTCGCGATCGTCAGCGGCGGATTCGACTTTTTCGTGGAGCCGGTTATCCACAACTTATCCACAGCGTCTGTGGATATCTATTGCAACCGCATCGACGCAAGCGGCGCTCACCTGCGCGTGATGTGGTCAAAGCCCTGCGACGAGGCGTGCGACGGCGGCTGCGGCCTGTGCAAGCCGCGCGTCATCCGCGAAATCGCGCAGCCGGGCGATCGCGTCATCGCCATCGGCGATGGGGTCACGGATGTCAAAGCTGCGAAGATGGCCGATTTCGTCTTTGCGAGAAGTGATCTCCTGCGCCTGGCGCGGGAGTTGGGCCTGCCCCACCTTCCGTTTGAGACGTTTGACGACATCACAGCGGCGATTCTGGACAAGGGGAGCGAACTGTATGCCCACCTTTCATGAGGCGCAGACGAGCGTGATGGAGCTTGCCCAGTTCGCGGCGAGCCGTGGCTGGTTGCCCGCGACGAGCGGCAATCTCTCGGTGCGGGTGTCGGATCAGCCGCTCACGTTTGCCATCACGCGAAGCGGCGCGGACAAGTCCCGCCTCCGGCCCGAGGACGTGCTGCTGCTTGACGCGGACATGCGCGCGCAAGGCGATACGCCGTACAAGCCTTCTGCGGAGACCACGGTGCACGTGGCGCTGTACCAGAAGTTCGAGTGCGGCAGCATTCTCCACGTCCACACGGTCTACAACAACCTGGTGAGCGAGCTGTATGCAGAGCAAGGTTTCGTGGAAATCCGCGGCCACGAGCTCGTCAAGGCGCTCGGCCACTGGGAGGAAGGTGCCGCCGTCCGCATCCCGATTGTGCCCAACTGGGCGGACCTTCATCGGCTTGGCTCAGCGGTGGCCGAGGCAGCGCAGGCCGACGTTCCCGCCGTCTTAGTGCGCGCGCACGGCGTGTACGCGTGGGGGGACACACCGGACGATGCGCGCCGGCACCTGGAAGCCGTCGAGTTTTTGTGCGAATACGTGTACAAGCTCCATCTCGCCTGGGGGCGCGGCGCCGTATAACCGTAAGGCGTTCGGCGCACACTAGCCGCGGAAAGCGGGGTGGAGCGCCGTGGGCCCTGAATTTGCGTCATGGTTTCAAGGCCTTGATTCCGAAACCATCATGTGGATGATCATCCTTTCGGTCATGCTCATGCTCGTCGGCGGTGGACTGCTGTATTGGGATCACGTGATGCGCCAACACGACGAACCCGTGCACCCGCTTGATTCTCCTGGAGAGCGGCGCTGAGGCCTATGGAGGCCGTCGGGGCCGCTTTTCCATCTCCAAAGCCGGGAGCACCACAATCTTGATGCCTCATACCAATTCAGGTATTCTGTGATCGAAGCGAAAAAATCAGATAGATTTTCAGATTCGCACGGCGGGGAATGGGTGAAATCTCTTCGGCGCAAGTGCGCTTGGGGGGCCTTATGTCGTTCATGACCAAGTCTGCGCTGGTCTCTGTGACCGTCCTTTTCCTCGCTGCGGGGAGCTGCCTGGGGAAGTTTGCGGCGGACATTCGGGCGGTGCAGCCGTCCTCAGCGGTTCATACCGTGCGCCTGTCGGCCGCACCCGTTGCGTTTCCTTTCCCAGCCGACGCCTACAGCCCGACGGCAGGCTTCCTCTGTCCGACGCCAGGCGTGCAGGTGCCGGGCGGTCCCAAGCCGGGATCGTATGCGTACGGGCGCATCTGGGCGAGCCATCTGCACGCGTATTTGCCTCAGCCAAGCGCCGAACGCTATCGCGAGACGTACGACGAGCAGGCGAGCGGCGATTGGATTGTCTGGCAGTACGTCACGATGGACATGTCGGACGGCTTGACGCGCGTGGACGCGTATCATGTGAAGACCCAACGGGCGTCTGAAGTGTGGCGCGCGTCGCCCGCGAACGGCGTGCTCTTGAAAATGCAACTGGTCAGCAATCACCTTTGGTATCTCACAGAGACCGTGCAGAGTTCGGTCAAGTCCGAGACCGTCGAAACCGAGCTCCACGACCGAAATCTCGAAACGGGAGCGGATCGCGTCGTCCTGATAAGCGCGGCGCAGGGCCTAGGGGAGGTCGCGACGGACTTCGCCGTCGATGGCTCGACCGTCGCCGTGATCGAAGAACGCGCGCAGGACGTCTTGCGCGTCCCGATGAAAATCCCGTTCACGCTTGAGCTCGACGATCTCGCCCACCACCGCGCGGTCACCGTGGCGCACGGGGAGAACGAGAATCCCACCACCCTGTGCGCGGCAAACGGCATTTACGCGTGGTCGTCCAACGCGGCGGGCGTCATGGCCTACGTGTCGGCGACCGGCCAGACGCTGCACATCTCCTCTACGCCGTCCTACGTGGCGGTGGGCGGGCACGAGGTGTGGTGGCACGCCATCAATTCGGACGGGTACGGGGGAGAAAACGTGCTCACGGGAGAGCGGCTCCGCTTTCCGTCGAGTGTGAAGCCCGTGGGCATTGTCTTCTCGAACGGCGTCGGCATCGTCAACACGATGCACAACACGTACACCTTCTCGCCGAGCGCTTGACGGGGCCGCTTTGTTCGCAACGCGAGCGGGCCGAGCTAACGCCCTCGGCCCGTCTTCGCGTCGTGCCGCCGCACGCGGATGTCCACCACGGCCCACGCCGCGGCGATGCCCACGACAAACGCGAGTCCCCACAGCCAGTCAGGTACCATGGTGACCAGCCTCCTTCGGTCTCCCGCTAGCGTGTGCGAAAGGCGGAGGCCCTATGCGCGGCGCGCGAGCCGTCCGTCGGCGCCTCGGCCCGGCCTTAGGTTGGGCGCAGCTGTCTCACACGACCCGCACGCGGTACGCCTTCATCCACTCGTTCACTTCCCACAGGTAGTGGAACATCTGAGCTGTGCCCATGATCTGGCCGAACCACGGCCGGTGCTCCATGGGATGCTTGCTCATCTCCGCCAAGGCGCGAATGGCGTTCGAATCGACAAACGGCAGGATGGGCGAGGACGGATCGTCCAGCATATCGAGGGCCCGCTGGCGCACAAGGGCCAGATACGCCGGGTGGGGCGTGGAGGGGTACGGGCTCTTCTTGCGGTACAGGGCTTCGCGCGGCAGGAAGTCCTCCATGGCCAGCCGCAGGATGCCCTTCACCTCGCCGCCCGCCGTCTTCAGCTCCCACGGAATGTTGAACACGTATTCCACCAGCCGGTGATCGCAGAACGGCACGCGCACCTCGAGGCCGGACGCCATGCTCATGCGGTCCTTGCGGTCGAGCAGCGTGGGCATGAAGCGCGTGATGGACAAATAGCCAATCTCACGTACGCGCGCGGCGCGGCCCGTCTCGCCCGGCAGGCGTGGAACCTCGTCGAGTGCCTCGTGGTAGCGCTCCCTGACGTACGACGCGGGGCGGATGCGGTGCTTGAGTTCATCCGACAGGATGGCCATGCGCTCGTACAGCCTGAGCGACCATGGGAACGTGTCCGCGGCGAGCGCGTCCTCGCGGTGAAACCACGGATAACCGCCGAACACTTCGTCCGCCGCCTCGCCGGACAGGGCCACGGTGACGTCTTCCTTCACGCGTTTGCAGAACAAATAAAGCGACGTGTCGATGTCGGCCATGCCGGGGAGATCGCGCGCGAACAGCGGATCGGCGAGGTGGCGCTCCAAATCCGGCGTGTCAAAGGCGATGGGGTGATGGATGCTCCCGATGTGCTCGGCGATCATCTTGGCCCACGGGCCGTCGAGGCTCGTTTGAAACGCGTTCGCCTGAAAGTACTTCTCCATGTCGACGAACTCGATGGCGTACGTGTGCAGGGGATCGCGCCCCATCCGCTGATAGTAGCGCGCTGCAACGGCCGAGACCGCGCTCGAGTCGAGGCCGCCCGACAGAAACGTCCCGAGCGGCACGTCGGAGACCAACTGGCGCTCGACGGTGTCGATGAAGAGGTGGCGCACCGTCTCTACGGTCTTCTCCAGCGAATCGGTGTGTTCGCAGCTCTCGAGCTTCCAGTAGCGCCGGACGGAGATCCCCTCGGGCCGCGCGATGAGGAGATGCCCCGGTTTCAATTCCTCGATGCCCTTGAACACGCCGAACCCGGGAGTGCGCGCGGGGCCGATGGCGAAGATCTCGGCAAGCCCCATCTCGTCAATGGCGGGCTCCACGCTCGGGTGCGCGAGGAGCGCCTTGATCTCGGATCCAAATGCCAATCCATCCCCGATGCGCGTGAAAAACAGGGGTTTCACGCCCAGACGATCTCGCCCGAGCACGAGCTTCTCCTCGGCCTGATCCCAGATGGCAAACGCAAAAATGCCGTTCAGCCGTTCCACGCACGCCTCGCCCCAAGCGATGTACGAGACGAGCAGCACCTCGGTGTCCGAATAGCCATCGAAACCGTAGCCGCGCGCGGCGAGATCGCGCCTCAGGTCTTCTGTGTTGTACAGCTCGCCGTTGTACACGATGGTGTAGCTGCGTCCGTTCACCGTGCGGGTCATCGGTTGCTTGCCGCCTTCCGGATCGACCACAATCAGCCGGCGGTGGGCGAAGAGCGCGTGCGCCGCCGCAAACCAGCCGCTTGCGTCGGGGCCGCGCGACGCGAGCGCCTGCCCCATTTGTTTCACGATGTCGATGTCCGGCCGCAGATCGCGCGTCCAATCGACCCAGCCAGCAATTCCGCACATGGGCAGTTCCTCCTCGCATGACGCCACTCGGCGTAGATCACGAAATCGCCATACCTTATGCGGGCGGGGCGGGATAGGTGCCCAGGAGTTCGGCGCGGCCTCGTCGCGGTTTTGATATACTGGGGCGAGAAGGCGTTGCGCGAGGAGGAGATGCGGATGCCCATCGTCAATATGACCGAGGTGCTGGCGAGGCAGATCTTGAAGGATCCGGAGCTTCAGAAACTGCTTCCGTGCCATTGCCATCAATGCCTCGATGACGTTCTCGCGATGGCGCTGAATCACTTGCCTCCGCGCTACGCCACGACGGATGAGGGGCAGCTCTACGTCCAGGTGGAGTATCTGCGGCCTCAGCTTCGGTCTGACATTCTCCGCGAACTGGCCCAGGCAGCGCTCTGGGTGTCGAGCCACCCGCGCCATGCGAGCGCCGAGTCCGATGCTGCGGATGGCGATTCCGCGCCGATGGAAAGGGAGGACGGATCACAGCCATGAACGACCAGGCGGCCGACGAGCGGTTCATGCGCCGGGCGCTGGAACTGGCGAAAGAGGCGGCTCGCTGGGGCGAAGTACCCGTGGGCGCCGTGATGGTGGAGGACGGGCGCATCGTCGGCGAGGGCTTCAATCGCCGAGAGACGTGGCGGGATGGGACGGCGCACGCGGAGATGCTGGCCATCGAGGAGGCGAACCGCCGTTTGGGCGGCTGGCGCTTGACAAATTGCGTTTTATATGTCACACTTGAGCCTTGTCCGATGTGTGCCGGAGCCATCGTCCTCTCTCGGTTGCAGCGCCTCGTGTACGGCGCGACGGATGCGAAGGGAGGGGCTGTGGCCTCCAAGGTCCGGCTTCTGGAGCCCGGGCTCTGGAACCACACGCCGCAAATTACCTCTGGCATTCTGGCGGACGATTGTGCTAAACTATTAACGGACTTCTTCCGGAAGCGTCGGCTGAAGCGGCGCGAGGGAGAAGTGTCTTGAGACCATCGCGGAGAGATGTCTGAGTGGTCGAAAGAGCCCGCCTCGAAAGCGGGTAGGTCCGCAAGGGCCTCGTGGGTTCGAATCCCACTCTCTCCGCCACGACGTGTCGGTGTCCGGCGAGCCGGACACCGATTGTGCCAAAATGGGTAAAAAACGCGGCTTTGGACCAAATCCTGATTGGGTCCCGCGCGGCGAAAACTCCCGAACCGTGTCAGGTCCTGACGGAAGCAGCACTAAGGGAGACCTTTCGGGCGACGCGGGGGTGCCTGATCGGGGTTTGGTTCAAGGTCGCGTTTTGCTATGTCCTCCGCGGGCCTGCCATCCGCCCGTGTCGAAGATCGTCGAATCTCAGGATCTTTCGTCGATGGTGCAGGATTTGCTCTTGGCGCTACGAATACACCCAAGACAACGACTGCGACACAGAGTGGGTGATGCTAGTGCGCGGCGCACGCAAGTCGAGCGCGGTTCGCGAATCGCACGCTGGGCAAGTGAACCTCATCCACGCGGGTGTGGTGTTTCTCTCAAAAGACCTGCAGATCCGGCTGGAGAACCGGCTCGCCAAGGACTTGTTCGGCTGGACAGAAGATCGATGCATGGCGCCTCTTGGCGAGGTCCTGTCCACCGACTCAGAGGAGTATCAGTTGCTGTGCCGCATCGTCGCGGAGGACTGCGAGTATCGCGATGCAGTCGTCAAATGGGAAGTGGGCGGCGCGGTACGCCACGTACTTTTGGATTCGTTCGTCGCCCGCCACGCGGAGACGGACGAGGCGGGTGTGTACATTGTGTTGCGGGATATGGGCAACTTCGCGCTGCTCAACCAGCACACGGAGCGGGTGGAGCGGATTGCGACCATCGGACGGCTGGCGGCCGGCGTGGCGCACGAGATTCGCAATCCACTCACGACCATTAAGGGATTCCTGCAACTGCTGGAACAGCGCCTCCAGCGCGCGGACATGCTTGACGAGATTGCGTACATCCGCGTGATGATGCAGGAAATTGAGCGGGTGAACGCACTCGTGACGGAGCTGCTGCTGCTGTCAAAGCCGCAGGACATGGCGTGGACGGACGTCTCTGTCGCCGAATTGCTGGCCGGCTTGCGCCCCTGGCTAGACGAGGAGGCCTGTAAGCGCGGCGTGGAGACGGTGTACGACGTTCCAGCGGATCTTCAACTGCAGGCGGACCGCGGCATGATGGAACAGCTCTTCGTGCACCTCGCGCGGAACGCCATGGAGGCGATGGAGGCGGGCGGGCGGCTGACCATTCGCGCTCGCGCGGAAGAAGGGCGCGTGGAGCTTGAGTTTTCCGACACCGGTCCGGGGATTCCGTACTACCTCTTCGACCGCATTTTCGATGTGTTCTACACCACGAAGGAGAAGGGCACCGGCCTCGGGCTCGCCATTTGTCAACGCATTGTGGCCGATCACGGCGGCCAAATCCGCGTGAGCTCGAAAGGGTTCGGCACGACGTTCACGGTGTCGCTGCCCAAGACGAGATCGTCGTCCGTTCGGGTCATCCAGCAACGCCAATCCTCCTGAGTCAGAAGTTGCTCACAGTCCAAAATAGCGCGGCGCCCCATGCGTTGCGCGACCACTTCGTGATGGACTGCGTGATGCAGAACAGGATGCCAATCGCGACATCCGGCCAGGCGCGACCCCAGGGCACGTGGTAGGCCACCACCTGGACGGCCGCGTGAAGCGCACCGAACCACGCGCCGCCAAGCGCAAGCCCCAGCCAAGACGGATGGGGGCGGCGAAGCGCGCCGAGGTCGAGATAGGCGTACACGTAAGCCATCCACAGGGCCTCGAGGAACCCCCACAGCGGTACGTAGAGCGCAAGGACGACAGGGAGGCCGAGGGTGCGGCGGGCCAAATCGAAATGCGAGACGTGGAGGCCCGCCCGCTGGGCTGCGAACAGAAGAAGCAGGTACACCGCGCTGTAGGCGATGCCCAGCCCAAGGGAGGCGCGTGCGCCGGCGCGCTGGAACAGGAGGTTTCTCCAGCGCACCGGGCCCCACCAGGTGGCGGCGAGCGGCGCGGCGATGAGGGCGCACTGCACGACGAGCCCGCGCCAGAACCCAAGCGGCACGGCTGTCCCGGGAACCAGGTTCGAACAAAGCGCGCCGACGATGGGCGCGAGCAGGACGAAAACAGGCGCCACAACATCGCCTCCCAGCAAGCGTCCCAGCACAGCATATCGTATGAATAGTTGGTGTATTCGGTGGATCGCGCGGATTTCCTGTCCGGGCTTCTGCCAGATCCGGCTCATGCGACAGCGTCCCGTGAAACGGGTCTCCGCCTATGGTAGAGTATCGGTGGAAGGAGGCCGAGCATGGCGTACCAGGCACTCTACCGCGCGTATCGCCCGCAGACGTTCGAGGACTTGGTCGGGCAGCCTCACGTGCGCCAGACCTTGACCAACGCGCTGAAAAGCGGCCAACTGGCACATGCCTACCTGTTTTGCGGGCCACGCGGTACGGGAAAGACGAGCACCGCGAAGCTCTTGGCCAAGGCAGTCAACTGTCTGAAGCCCAAGGACGGCTTCGAGCCCTGTAACGCCTGCGAGGCCTGCACGAGCATCCAGCGCGGATCCAACGTGGACGTGCAGGAAATTGACGCCGCGTCCAACCGCGGCGTGGATGAAATTCGGGATTTGCGCGATCACGTCCATTACCTCCCCACGATGGCGAAGAAGAAGGTCTACATCGTGGACGAGGTCCACATGCTGACGCCGGAGGCGTTCAACGCGCTCCTCAAGACGCTGGAAGAGCCGCCGGCGCACGTCTTGTTTGTGCTCGCCACCACCGAGCCCCACCGCCTTCCCGCGACCATCGTCTCGAGGTGCCAGCGATTCGATTTCCGCCGCATCGCGCCGGAAGCCATTGTGGAGCGCCTGCGCCTCGTGGCGCAGAGCCAGGGGATTGAAGCGGCCGATTCCGCGCTGTGGCGGCTTGCCGAAGCGGCCGACGGGGGATTGCGCGACGCGCTCGCGCTGTTTGAACAGGCGGCGGCGTTTGGGAACGGCCGGATCGACGACACCACCGTTGCCGATGTCGTGGGCAGCGTCGACATGAGTTCGCTCGTGGCGCTCGTGGGCGATCTCGCCGAGCGCTCGTTTCTCTCGGCCCTGGACAGGCTCGGGTGCTGGTACGCGTCGGGTAAGGACGCGAGCCGCATCGTGCACGACTTGTTGCAAGTGGTGCGGGATTTGTTTATCGTCAAGCTGTCGCAAAGCCCGGACGCGCTTGCCGGCAAGCCGGTGGCCCCCTATTTGCCGGTGGCGTCCCGCGACGACGTCACGGTGGACTGGCTGCTTGCCGCCATGCGCAGGCTGGGCGAACTGTACACGCAACTTCGGTACGTGGAAGAGCCTCGCCTGGCGCTTGAAGCGGTGCTGATGGGGCTCGCGGCCGAGGTACAATCCAAAGACAGCGTGAATGCGCTCGAATCCGTCGATCCGGCGCGCACGGGTGTCGCCGCCCGGCCGGAGGGACGCCCACCCGAGCAGCCGGCTCAAGCCCCCGATGTGCCCGTTCAGGCATCTGCTCCGGCGCCTCCGGCGCCTGAAGGGGCGCAGAGCACGCCGGACGCGCCCCCGATAGGCAGTCGCCCCGCGCCCGCCCGCGCGGCCGCGCACCGCAAGCGCGAGACGCTGGCGCGGCTGTATCGCGAGAGGGATGAGGCGCTCGAGGCGCGACTGCGGGAGATGTGGCAGGACGTGCTCGCGTCCGTGAAGGTGAAACGCGTGCAGACGCACGCTTGGCTTTTGCACGGGGAGGTGGCGCTCGCCACGCCGCGCGCCGTGGTGCTTTCGTTCAAGAGCCGCATCCACCGAGAGGCCGTCATGAAACCGGCGGATCGCGCCGCCGTCGAAGCCGCGCTCGCAGAGGTGCTCGGACAACCTGTGCAACTCTTTGCCATCCTGCAGGCCGACTGGGAGGAGTTTGCGGCGTCGCTGGCTCCGGCCCTCGCCGAGCAAGCCGGATCGCGCGAAGCGGGAGAGGCGCCGCCGGTGGATGTGGTGCAGTTGGCCATCGACCTGTTTGGAGCTGACAAAGTGACGGTGGAAGACGAGGGAGACGACCGATGAAAAACATGAACCAGTTGATGCGCCAGGCGAAAAAGATGCAGGAAGAAATCCTGAAGGCCCAGGCGTCGCTCGCGGAAAAAGTGGTCGAGGGGACGGCGGGCGGCGGCGCTGTCAAGGTCCGGATGAATGGCCACAAGGACGTGGTGGCGGTCGAGATCGACAAGAGCGTCGTGTCGCCGGAGGACGTGGACATGCTCCAGGATTTGATCCTTGTGGCTATTCAGGACGCTTCTCAGAAGGCGAACGATCTCGCCGAAGAAGTCATGGGCAAGTACACGCGCGGCCTCAACTTGCCGGGGATGTTCTGACGATGTACGGGTACCCGGAGCCGGTGGCGCGGGCCATCGAACATTTCATGAAGCTTCCCGGCGTGGGGCCGAAGACGGCCGCGCGCCTGGCATTTCACGTTCTGGAAATGAGCGAGGCCGACGTCAAAACCTTTGCCAAGGCGCTGATCGATCTCAAGACGGGGCTCACCGAGTGTGCCGTCTGCTGTAACATCACGGAAGCGTCTCCGTGCGCCATCTGCCGAGACCCGCGCCGAGACCGGCGCGTCATCTGCGTCGTGCAGGAACCGCGAGACGTGATCGCCATGGAGCGCACGCGCGAGTATCATGGGCTGTATCACGTGCTGCACGGCGCCATCTCGCCGATGGAGGGCGTGGGCCCGCAGGACATTCGGATTCGGGAACTGGTCACCCGAGTGGGCGAGAACGAGATTGAGGAAGTCATCCTCGCCACCAACCCGAACGTCGAAGGCGAGGCGACGGCCATGTATATCTCGCGCCTGCTGAAGCCGTTCCAGATCAAGCTGACGCGCATCGCGCACGGTTTGCCGGTGGGCGGCGATCTCGAGTACGCGGATGAGGTCACGCTCGCGAAGGCCCTGGAGGGCAGGCGAGCGCTGTAGCGCGGCGCTTGGACGAGGGCGGCCTCGCCGCGCTTCGAACGAGGCTGTTCAGGAGGTGCGACCGTGCTTCGGGAGTTTTTCAAGGACTTTCGAGCGTTTATCCGGCGCGGGAACGTGATGGATCTGGCCGTCGCTGTCATCATGGGCGGGGCGTTTGGACAGATGGTCACCGCGCTCGTCAATGACGTCATCATGCCGCCCATCGGGCTTTTACTCGGCAAAGTCGATTTCAGCAATCTGTACATCAATCTGTCCAAGAAGCATTATCCCTCTCTCGCCGCTGCAAAAGCTGCTGGCGCCCCTATCATCCAGTACGGGTTGTTCCTCAACACGGTCGTCAATTTTCTGATTGTCTCGCTGGTCATCTTTATCGCCATTCGGCAACTCAGCCGGCTGAAGAAGCCGGAACCTGTGAAGGCTCCGAACACGAAGATCTGCCGTTTTTGCCGATCCGAGATTCCGCTCGAGGCTGTACGCTGCGCGTATTGCACCTCGTTTGTGGAGGGTGAGGTCGAAGAGGTGTAGTGTGTGCGCAGGGGCTATTTCTATGAACGCGCATATCGCAGTGGCCAGAGCAGCAGGAGAAGCTTGACAACGGTTATGTAAGTGCTTACACTAAAAACATCAGGTAAACGTTTACGTTTGGGGTTCGGCGCGTACGAATGAGTTTTGGAGGTATCGGACTTGTCCCAGCGCACCCCAGAAGGCGCAAAACAAAGGCTAACCACGAATTCAATCCAAGATAACGGGAGCGCACGTGGACGCTCTTGCATGCTCAGCCAGCCGCGTCTCTCTGTAACTATGAAGGACGTAGCTCGGGCAGCGGGGGTTTCCGTTGCCACCGTGTCGCATGTGTTGAACGGGACTCGAAACGTGTCCGACGTAACACGGAGACGCGTCGAAGAGGCGATTCGTTCTACAGGTTACTCTCGCAATGAAATTGCAAGGGAGTTGAAAACAGGCGCATCCGATCTAGTCGGTGTGCACATCGTGGACTACAACCCCTTTTATACGGATGTGCTTCGAGGCATTGAACGCGCATTGGAGGGGGAGGGCATACGCTTTGTCGTTGCGAGCACTGGTGAGAGCTGGTCGCGACAGCTGGAATTGCTTAATGCGATGATTGCTCGTCGCATGAGAGGTCTCATTTTGGCTCCTGTAGACGGTTTTGACGCAGAACGCGTTGCTCAGTTGGTACCTCCGGACACGCGGGTGGTCTTGTACGACCGAGAGGTTCAACCTCCTCTCTTCCCGGTCGTCACGTCTGATAATTTGTCGGCAGCTCGGCAGATCGTCGATCACTTTGCGGATCATGGATACCAGAACGTCGGTATCATTGCCAGCGGCGAGCACATTTCTTCAATGCAACATCGCCGTGCAGGCTTTGTACAGAGAGCCAGAGAGTTGGGTTTAAACGTTTACGTCTTCGAAACGGAGTCGAATGAAGACGGAGGTCGGCGCGCAGCTCATAAGGTAATGGAATGCAAGCAACAAGGTGTTTCAATTGAAGCTCTGCTAGTCACCAACAACCTCATGTTGACCGGAGCCCTGTCCGTATTTCAGTCTGTTGGATTGCGGATAGGCGAGGACATTGCAGTGGCTGGATTTGACCATCACTTTTGGTGCGATGCAATGTCTCCGCCCCTCACGATGGTCAAACAACAGGCAGAGCTCATGGGAAAGCGTTGTGTAGAATGGCTACTCCAAGGCGATAGTGGGGTAGGAGTTATCGAAAGGCTGCCGACTGAACTTGTCATAAGGAGGTCATGCGGATGTCGGTCACCGCAGTTGAAAGCGAACCTGTGCTAGTTGCCAAAGGCATCTCCAAAAACTTCGGCCGTATTCAGGCTCTTGTTGATGTTGATTTTGAGATTCGACCTGGAGAAGTGGTAGGGCTTGTCGGGGACAACGGAGCAGGGAAGTCCACGCTTATTAAGATTTTATCGGGGGCGTTGACCCCTGATTCGGGTGAGATCTGGTTGCGCGGAGAGAGGGTGTCCTTTCATTCTCCAGCAGAGGCAAGAGCGAAGGGGATTGAGACGGTATATCAAGATCTAGCTCTGGCACCACATTTAACTATAGAAGAGAACATATTTCTTGGCCGTGAGATCATCGGACGGGGCTTAAAGAGGATAACGGGACACTTGGATAAAAAGGCGATGGTCGAGCGCTCAAGAGAGATTCTCGAACAACTCCATGTTCGCGTCCGTTCGATGAAGGTTCCTGTGGCTGAACTGTCCGGTGGACAACGTCAGGCGGTTGCGGTCGCAAGAGCCGCCGCATGGGGAGAAAGTCTAATTATCCTTGATGAGCCGACCAACCATCTCGGGGTTGAAGAGGTCGAAATGGTACTCAATCTCATCCGACGCTTGCGCGAGCGCGGTCTGCCCGTGATCTTCATTAGCCACACACTCCCGCATGTTCTTGAAGTCACAGACCGCATAGATGTGATGTTTCTTGGCAGGAAAGTGGCATCTCTGAAGACATCAGACACTCATCTGGATGAAGTGGTGTCATACATCACTGGTTCACGTGTATCGAATATTCCGCAGGCGAAGAAGGGATGAACTTATGGCCATGGATACCGTGCGAGTCATCGAATCCCCCGATACACAGCATAAGAGGCTAACGCTACAGGATCTAGGTGAACTTTGGACTCTAGGAATTTTAATTCTTCTGGTGATTGTGTTTTCTCTAGCCGCACCGGGGTTCTTCTCTGTTCAGAACTGGGTGAGCACAACGGTTGCGGCTTCAAATACCATCATCCTGGCGGTCGCAGAAACGTTCGTCATTCTTACTGGTGGCATTGACCTCTCCGTAGGAGCGATTCTCGGTTTGTCAGGAATGGTGGGAGCGGAGGTGATGCAACTTCTTTTACCTAAGGGAGATGCTCTGTCATTGGTACTAGGCATTTTGGCGGGTGTATTCACGGGGGCAGTGTGTGGGCTCATCAATGGCTTTGTGGTATCCGTGATGGATATCACGCCCTTTATCGCAACACTGGGCATGCTGGGGATTGCGACGGGAGCAACATATCTCATCACCAATGGCACCGATATTGTGAATCTTCCTCAGGAAATATCTAAAATTGGGGATTGGGTCATCGGTGGCGTACTTGGGTTTCCGGCTCTGGTCGCACTCGTGGTTCTGCTGGTGGCTTGGTATTTTCTTCGCAAGACACGGTTCGGTAAGTACACGTATGCGGTCGGATCCAACATGGAGGGCGCTCGTCGCTCAGGCATCAACACACGGGCTCACTTGTTCAAGGTGTATACGTTGTCAGGGTTTCTTTCCGGGTTGGCGGGTATGCTCATTGTGGCTCGACTCGCTACGGGGAGTCCGCTCGAGGGGGCAAATGATGAGCTTAATGCCATCGCGGCGGTTGTCATCGGTGGTGCCAGCTTATTCGGCGGGAGAGGCAGCGTGATCGGCTCGACAATCGGGGCCTTGATTATTTCAGTGTTGATTTCTGGGTTGGTGATCATGGGCGTCCAACCATATTGGCAAACAGTTACGATTGGTATCATCATCATCTTGGCCGTATTCGTGGATCAGCGACGTTATCGAAACCGCGTCTTAAGGTAATCCGGGATTTTTCGCTTAGGATGCCTGATGCCACATTGAAAACCGAATTCTGTGATTGGGGTGTGCATATGAAGACGAACAAGCGAGTTCGTAAGGCAGTGGGTTTGATAGGCTCTACAGTCGTCGCTATGGGGCTGGTCGCTGGGTGCGGAACGGCAGCCAATACGGCAGGGAGTCACAGCACGTCTCTCGCTTCGAGTCAGCAATCGGCTGCGTCATCGAAGCAGTTCGTAATTGGGTTCGTCCCAGGTGAAACGACGGATCCGTTCTTCATCAGCATGGCGTATGGTGCACAGCAGGAAGCAAAAAAGCTGGGCGTGAAACTAATTTACGAAGGAGCATCCACCTATAGCCCGTCGGCGCAGACGCCATACGTGAACGCGATGGTATCCAGGCACGTGAACGCGCTTATCGTTTGTCCCACCGATTTAACGGCCATGATTCCTCCTATCAAGCAGGCCGTGAATGCCGGGATCAAAGTCCTAACTGCGGACTCTACCATCAGTGATGCCTCCCTTCTCACGTCGCGCATTACGTCTGACAACGAGCAAGGCGGCGCAGCAGCAGCGGATTTCCTAGGTTCTATGGCTCATGGTCAAGGTGTCGTAGGTATTCTTGATCCATCGCCTGGCATCTCAACGGATAAGGCGCGCGTGGATGGTTTTATCGCTGAGATGAAGAAGAAGTATCCCAAGATTAAGGTCGTGATCGAGTACGATAATGAGCAAACCACACAAGCTGAACAGTTGGCACAAGACTTAATGTTGCATTATGGGAAGAACTTGGTTGGAATCTTTGGGACTGACGACACGTCGGCTTCTGGCGCCGCGCAGGGTGTAAGATCGTCAGGCTCGGCGACCCACGTAAACATTGTGGGATATGACGCAGAGCCGGCTGAAGTCCAGGATCTGAAGGAAGGCATGATCTCGGCCCTAATTGCACAAAAGCCGATGATTGAAGGAGAACTCGCTGTCGAGTACGCTGTGCAAGCGTTGGAGCACAAACCTGTCCCGAAATTCGTGCAGTTGCCTAACGTTGTGATCACGAAATCGAACCTCGCGCAGAATCAACAGTGGATCTATCGTCAATCGTGAGCATGGTTGAGGGCGCGGACTTATCCCGCGCCCCTGCTTGTTTCTTACAGTCATATTCCGCGTCCCTCTCGTCTATGATGTACTAACTTGGACAAGGGAGGGACCGGAGCGTGATGCCATCGGACCCCAAGCCGTCTCCACAAGCTTCTGCTGCGCACACGGTTCTGCCGTGGGCGCGAAGGCGATCCGGCACTTCCACCCTGTCGGAGACCGAACGCTGCGTGCGACCGGACCAGCCGGATTCCATGGATCGGCAGCGTTTTCTCCGCGAGGTTCTGAAGAGCTGGCGCGAGCTCGAGATCGCGAGGCGGCAGTTCGAAAGCGTCTCGGATCCACTGCTCATCGACCACGTCGTGTTTCGCATGAGCGCCGCGGAACGCCAGCTCAATTACCTATTTCGGCTCGCGCGGGAATACGGGATCTCGTTCGACGGCCCCGAGTTCGACTGGACCTCCGACGAGTGGCGCGTCGAGTGACGCGAGGAGGATCGCCCATGCATGTCTCATCCGTTTGGCTTTGGTGCGGCGCCGTGGTACTCGGCGCCTTCATGGCGAGCCAATTTTTCCAAAAGCCCAGTCGCGCGCTCCTGTGGATGCTACGCGGGCTCCTAATCGGATGTCTGCTCATGGCAGTGGTCGACGCCATAGGCAGTTACCTCGGCTTCCACTTTCCTCTCAACCCCATCACCGTGCTTGCGGCTGGCTTTCTCGGACTGCCGGGGCTCGCCGCGCTTGTCGTGCTTCACTTATGGGTACTTGCGTAGCCGCTCTGTGCCAGGCCGCCGGGGCGGCTTGCGCAATCTGCGGGCCATTTTGCCGAGATACTTGCCGACACCCGGCACGCTGCGAAACTCTTCTTCCGTCATCGCGCCGGATCGCGCCACGAGCAGCAGGTAGACGAGCGCGCCCACCCCTCCCGCGACCAAGAGCTCGATCACGGCCGCCAACCGCCCCTCCACGCCGTGCCCCGCATGCAGCAACCGCCCAAGTCCGTAGTCTGCGCCAAACATCGCGATGGCCGCGACGAGCGCCGACCGGAAGAAGGGACGCATGAGGCGGCGCAGCGAGAAGCGCACTTGACCATACTTGCGCACCGCGGCCACGTTGAGAAGAGACGAGACGATGTATCCGCATGTCGTGGCAAGGGCCGCGCCGAGCGCGTTGTGCAAGCCCAAAATCAGCGCGAAGTTGAGCGCAGTTTTGATGCCCAGGCCGAGGAACATGTTCCGCACGGGGCGGTACATCTTGCCGAGGCCTTGCAGCACGTAGGTGGAGATGAGCTCCATGCTGGCGAAGATGCTCATGAACGAAACCGTCGAGATGATGTCCGATCCGGCCGTTGTCCCGAACAGAGCCAGGTTGATCGGGCGACTCAGGACAAGCAGTGCCGCCGACGTGGGAAAGCTCATGAGAAACATCGTTCTCAGTGTGAACGTGATGTTCATCTGCAGGTCCGCCTGGCTTCGTTTCGCTTTCGCTGCCGAAACGCTAGGTAGCACCGATACGCCGATGGCGTAGGCGAAGGACATCGGTAACATGACGAGGTACATCGCCTGACGTGTCAGGATGCCGTAGTTGGCGACTGCCTGGGCGTAGCTCTCGCCGCTCACTTGGAGAAGATTGGTCACTGTCCACGAGTCGACTAAGTTGGCGATGGGAACGACTAAGCCGCCCAGGCTGACGGGAAGCGCAATGCGGTACACCATGCGCAGGATCTGCCTGCTGCGAAATGGGCTGTCGTCGTAGCCTAGCGGTCGCTCGCGCCTCCGAATCGGAAGGGCAAACGCCACGAGCAGAATGAGGCCCGCTAGTCCGCCCACAAACCCTCCGAACGTCGCCGCCGCTGCACCGTACACCGCGCGATCCCGGTGCCACACATCCACCACGAGATAGGCGCCTACCACCATCGCGATGACGCGGAACAATTGTTCGAACGTCTGCGAATACGCGGGCCCTTCGAGGCGCTGAAAGCCCTGGAGATAACCGCGCAGACCGCTCATCGCGGGGATGACAAGCAACATGAGCGACACCGCGCGCAGACTTGGCACGTTTTGCTCCACGGACGCCGCGCTGTCCTTGAGCGACACCATGTGCGCGAAGATCGGCGCTCCGAACCACATCACCGCGAAAGCGCAGACACTGAAGATCATGAGGGAGCGCATTGTGACGCGGTAAATGTGTTCCACCACCGCGCGTTCCCCACGCGCTCTGCGTTCGGCAATGAGTTTTCCCATGGCGAGCGGAAAGCCCGAGGTCGCAAGTTGCTGAAGAATATTGTAAACGGCGTAGGCGTTTCCGTAGATGCCGTTACCTGTCGGTCCGATGATCGCGGTCACCGGAATGACCCAGACGAGCCCCAACACCTTCGCCAGGGCCACACAGATGACGTACAGAGAGGTTCCGCGAGCCAGTTTGGCCGTACCCGATCCGGGCGAGTTCACCTCTCCACCCCCATTTCGAAGAGATTATAGCACGGAGCCTTACCCGAAGCCCGAATCTGTGGCTAGCTTCGGACCCACGCGCGTGACACGACATACGGTGGGAGTGTGGCCATGGAAACGAACGTCGCGGACTGGCGTATGCGGAGGCGGATTTCGTGCAACAATGGACATGTGCGGGCGACAAAATGGCCTCTCTGAGAAGGTGATGGTGCGATGAGAGAAATGGCGGATCTCGAGGAGCTTTGGGGTACGGCTCTTCCCTCGGACAACTGCATCATCTGCGGCCGTACTGGACAAGAGGGCATGCGGGTGTGCGGGCAACTGATTTGCCACGCGTGTGAGCGCGAGATCGTCCAGACAGATGTCGAGGACGAGGCCTATCGCCGCTATGTGGAGCAGATGAAGCTGATTTGGCTATCGGCTTTGTCGCTGTGAACGTGAGTTTTCGGCTCCTGCGGGGGCCGCGGGCGCATCGCAGCTGCGGTGCGCCTTTCGCGTCTGCAGATTTCGATGCGGCGGATGGCCTGGGCTGGAGCGCTTCGCGGTCGGCCGGCGAGCCATGGTACAATGAGAACATCCTTCGGAGGCACGAAAAGGAGCGTTGAAACGGCTTGAACAAGGTCATCTGGCCACTTTTCGGCCTGCTGTACGCCATCGCGAGCGCAGGCGCGCTCGGTTGGCTCGTTCGGCACGAGGTTCGCAGGCGGGCCGACCTGTTTCGCCGCGGAGGTTCGGGCGAGTGAAGAGGAGCAGGGAACTTGGCTCTGTCGAGACGCCCATCCTGGATTGCCTGATGCGCCATGCGGCGCGAGAGCGGGCGTCCTTTCACGTGCCGGGACATCACGGCAGATATCTGCCCCAGCCGCTATCGGCGTGGTTGGGACAGGCCATCAAGCTCGATCTGACGGAGCTCCCGGGGCTCGACAACTTCCACAGTGCGAGTGAGTGCATTGCGGCATCTGAGGAACTTTGCGCGCGCCATTACGGTGCTTACCGAACCTATTACTCTGTCAACGGCGCTACAGCGTGTGTCATGGCGGCGCTCAAGGGCGCGTGTCCGGTGCCCGGCCAGCGCGTCCTCATCGCAGGCCCGTGCCACATGAGTGTCTGGCGGGGGCTGGTGTATGCCGACGCATGCCCCGTCTTTGTGCCAACTCGTTGGCTTGCGGAGCGGCAGGCGTTCGATCCGCCCTCGCCCGCTTTGCTCGAGGCGGCGCTCCGCAGGTGTGCAGACGTGCAGGCCGTCTACGTGACGAGTCCCACGTATCAGGGTTTGGTGGCGGATGTACGCGGGCTTGCCGAAGCCGCGCATCGCCACGGCGCACTCCTTCTCGTGGACGAGGCGCATGGCGCGCATTTCGGCCTCGATCCGCGCCTACCTCCTCACAGCGTAGCGGAGGGAGCGGACGTGGTCATCCAGAGTCCGCACAAGACGCTGCCTTGCCTGACCCAGGCCGCGTGGGTGCACGTGATGCGCCCGGAACTCGCGGACGCGATTCACGAGGCGCTCCTCTTTCTCCACACCACCAGTCCGTCCTACTTGCTCTTGGCCGCTCTCGATGCCGCGCAAGCTTTTCTGCGATCCGGCCAAGACCTGGTCAAGGAGACGCTGGATCGGCTGCAGGCGTACCGCGCGTTTGACGCCGGTACCGATCCGATGCGGCTCTGGATTCCGACGGGTTCCAAGGCGCGGAGCGCCCAACTCGCTAAGCGGCTCGAAGACGCGGGCATGTTCCTCGAATACTGGGACGCTTCGGGCGCACTGGCGCTGTTTGGCTTTGGACAGACGGAGCGAGAAGTGGCCCGCTTCTTTGAGGCGTATCGGATCTGGCGCGAGGAGGCGGGGGAAGTGGCAAGTGACGGCGGGTGGGCGGGCGCCGACCTGTACGAGGCGCCCGCGGAACTCGCTGTGCGCCCGGGTGTGATTCACCACGCGCCAGGGCGGCGCGTGCCGCTGCGCGAGGCCGTGGGGCACATCGCCAAGCGGCCCGTCGCGCCGTACCCTCCGGGCGTGCCGGCCCTCTGGCCCGGACAGGTCGTCTCCGAACGACACGCCGAGCTTCTGGCGCGGCTGTGGGAGGACGGCCACGACGTGGTGGGCGTGGGGGCAGACGGAACGATTGAGGTGTGCGATGCGTAAGGGGCTCCTCATCACGTTTGAAGGCATCGACGGCGCAGGAAAGACGACCCAACTTCTCCGGCTCGCATCCTGGCTGGAGGCGCAAGGGCTCCCCGTGGTCGTCACCCGGGAGCCGGGTGGCACGCGCATTGGCGACGCGGTCCGCGCCATTTTGCTCGATCCGCGCCATCAGGAGATGGCGCCGCGGACGGAAGCGCTCCTGTACGCCGCTTCCCGGGCGCAGCACGTCGAGGAGCTTATCAGGCCCGCCCTGGCGCGGGGCGAAATCGTCCTGTGCGACCGGTTCGTGGACGCGTCCATCGCCTACCAGGGCGCAGGGCTCGGCCTCGGAGAGGCTTGGGTCGAGGCGCTGAACGAGTACGCCCTCGGCGGCCTGCGCCCGGATTTGACGCTCTGGTTCCATCTCGATTGGGCAACGGCGCGATCGCGCCTTCGGGCCCGCGCGGAGGGTGCTGGACTCGACCGGATCGAGCGCCGGGACGAGGCGTTTTTCGAGCGCGTGGCGGACGCGTTCGAGCGGCTGTGGCGTGCGGCGCCGGAGGTGCGTAAGCGGATCGACGCGTCGAGATCGCCGGACGACATCGAGCAGGAGATCCGGGCGCTGGTATGGAATCTCATCCAACAACACTTGTAGAGGTGGGTGAGCCCACATGAAGCTCGTGATCGCCGTGGTTCAGGATAAAGACAGCAACAAGCTGGCGCAGAACCTCGTCAAGGAGGATATCCGCGCGACGAAGCTGGCGTCCACCGGCGGCTTTTTGCACGCGGGCAACACGACGTTTCTCATCGGCGTGGAAGACCATCTGGTGGACCGCGTGATGCAGATCATTCAGCGGTCCTGCAAGGCGCGCGAGCAGGTGGTGGCTCCCATGTCGCCGATGGGGGCGAGCATGGAGTCGTACATTCCCTATCCGGTCAATGTCCAGGTGGGCGGCGCGACGGTGTTCGTGCTCGACATCGAGCGGTTCGAGCAGTTCTAAAGTTTGGAAAGGCGGTCGACGGCTTGGAAGCGTTCAAAGCGAATGGCTGCCTGGATGAGGCGGTCGGGCTGCCGGAGGTCCTCGTGAGGCGGCTTCGCTCAGGTCAGCTCTGGCACGCGGTGCTCTTGGTGGGCGAGCCGAGCCAGGCCGAGAGGGCGTCGAGGTGGCTCGCTCAAGCGCTGCTCTGCGAAGCGCCGCGGGCGGATGCGCCGTGCGGGCGGTGCCGAAGTTGCGCGCAGTTTTCGGCCGGATCGCACCCCGACTTTTGGGCTTCGAGAGAGGAAGGGCTCAAGGCGGGCGACGTGGAGGCGCTGCAAGCGTGGCTTGCGACGAAAGGCCATGGGACGCGCAAGGTGTACGTTCTCCACGGCGCCGATGAAATGACGCCTGTCGCGGCCAACCGCATGCTCAAGACCCTCGAGGAGCCTGCGCCGGAGACGTACGCGATTCTGACCGCGAAGAGCCGTCAAAGAGTGCTGTCCACGCTTCGATCCCGCTCGTTCACCTGCCTCCTTTCTGCCTCGCCTCCTTTTCTCTCCACGGATCCGACGTCCATCTCGGTCGTGGCGCGCGCCGCAAGCGCGGAAGATCCTTCGTTTGCCGGGCTGATGGAACGGGTGATAGAATGGACGGAGACGTGGCTCACCGGTGGCGCGTCGCCCTGGGAGATGGCCGCGTCTTGGCAGTCGATGACAAAGGATGTCCCCGCGGAAGACGGCCTCTTGCTCCTCGCCGAGTGGCTCCGCGAGCTCATGCGGGTTCGCGCAGGTGGCCAGGTGGAGCGGTTTGCGGAGTGGCAAGAGGTCGCGAGGCGCATCGCTCCCATTCTCGAGGTGGAGCAGTATGCGGCGTGTGTTCAGGCGGTGATGGAAGCGAGACTGCGCCTTCAGTCGCACGTCGCTTGGCTGCTCAACCTTGAGCAGATGTGCGTCCGTTTGCGGGAGGTTACAACCTCATGGTGACGATAGTCGGCGTGCGCTTCAAACCGGCCGGGAAGATTTATTATTTCGATCCCGGCGATCTTCCGATAGAAAAGGGCGCGGACGTGATCGTCGAGACCACGCGCGGCATCGAGTGCGGGCGCGTGGTGGTGGGGCCGAAACAGGTGGCGGAGGACGACGTCGTCCTGCCCCTGAAAGAGGTCATGCGGATCGCCACGGACGCGGACCGAGCGGTGGTGGAGGAGAATCGCCGGCGCGCCAAGCAGGCGATGGGGGTGTTTCGCGAGAAGGTGGCGAAGCACGGCCTGGAGATGAAGCTCGTGGACGCGGAGTACACGTTCGACCGGAACAAGCTCATCTTCTATTTCACCGCCGACGGGCGCGTGGATTTTCGCGAACTGGTGAAAGATTTGGCCAGCGTGTTCCGCGTGCGAATCGAGCTCCGGCAAATTGGCGTACGGGACGAGGCGAAGATCCTCGGTGGGATTGGCCCGTGCGGGCGCCTGCTGTGTTGTTCGACCTGGATGGGTGAGTTCGATCCCGTCTCCATCCGGATGGCGAAAGATCAGAGCCTGTCGCTCAATCCGTCCAAAATCTCGGGCCTGTGCGGCCGCCTGATGTGTTGCTTGAAGTTCGAGAACGACGCATACCACGACCAGGACGCGATGGCGTAAAGAGGTTGGTGTCCAGGCATGGACAAACAATCGCTGTTTGTGCAGGTTGCGAATTTGGAGGCGCGCATCGGCGAGCTGTACGAAGAGCTCGGATCGCTGAAACACCAGATTCAGGAGCTCATCGAGGAGAATCAGCGACTGCGGCGAGAAAACGAGCATTATCAGGCGCTGACGATGGGAAAGGGCCTTGCGGAGTCGGGCTCGGCGCAGGAGAACCTGCGCCGCATTTATCGAGAAGGATTTCACATCTGCAACGTCAAATATGGGAGCCTGCGCACAGACGGGGAATGTCTGTTTTGTCTGGCGTTCATCGAACGCGCTTGACGGCAAGGGCCCGTTCGGCGCGCCTGCGGGCGCGATCGAGCGGGCTTTTTTCGCAGGATGCAGCATGGGGGAGAAAAGGCGTTGGGAGACCAGATGACACCCGAAGGCGGATGCCTGTACGTCTGCAGCACGCCCATCGGCAATTTGCGCGACGTCTCGCTGCGGCTGTTGGACGTGCTCCGCGAGGCGGACATCATCCTGTGCGAGGACACGCGGCAGACCCGCAAGCTCCTGAGCCGCTACGAGATTCCGGCTGGCGACAGGCTTGTGAGCTTTCACGAACACAACGAGGCGGCGCGCATCCAGTGGCTCGCGGACCGGCTGCGCGAGGGGAAGCGTGTGGCGCTCGTCAGCGACGCCGGGACGCCGCTCATCTCGGATCCCGGCGATGCGGCCATCGCCGCCGCGCTCGAGGTCGGCGTGCCCGTTGTGCCGGTGCCTGGCCCGAGCGCCTTCCTCGCCGCGCTGATGGCGAGCGGGCTGCCCGCCACGCCGTTTATGTACCTGGGCTTTCCGCCGCGATCGCGCTCGGACTTCGCGCGCTTCCTGGCGCCGTATCGGCAGCTTCCGGCCACCCTCGTGATGTACGAGGCGCCGCACCGCGTGGCGAATCTGCTTCACTGGCTCGTCGAGGAACTCGGGGATCGGCCGGCGGTGCTGGCGAAGGAGATTACGAAGCTGCACGAGTCGTTCTGGCGCGGAACGCTTCAGGAGCTCGAGAGCCGGTTGGCAGCGGAGGGGGCGCGCGGAGAGTACGTGGTCGTGATCGACAACCGGGGCGCGCAGGCGGAGCATGAGGGGCATGAGAGCGAGGAGGCGCGCTGGGCTGCGGCCGTGCGCGAGGTGGAACGGCTGATGGAAGAAGGGTGCTCGCATAAAGAGGCGGTCAAACGGGCGAGCGAAGCGCACGGCGTCAAGCGGCGGGAGCTGTACAATCGCACGCTCGGCGAGTGAGCCCGCAAGAAACGAAACAAGCCGCAGCGCAAATTTCTTTGCCGCTGCGGCCTCACGTTATCGACGATTTACGCGTGCTGCATCTCGGCGATGCAGGACGGGCAGATGTTCTTGCCCTTGAAGTGGATGATCTCATCCGCCTGACCGCAGAAGATGCAGGCCGGCTCGTACTTCTTGAGAATGATGCGATCTCCATCGACGTAGATTTCGAGCGCATCCTTCTCGCCGATGCCGAGCGTGCGGCGCAACTCGATGGGAATGACCACCCGACCGAGTTCGTCCACCTTGCGGACAATACCTGTAGACTTCACTGTACCATCCCCGTTTCTTTAAAATTTTTCTGTATGTCTCATAGAAATATCCGCACGGCCAACCAGCGAGACGCCTGCGTCATGCACGCCGCTTCGTCGCTATCACGCCATGCAAATACTTCTATACTCTTACTATAATGGATGCGCGGAGTTTTGCAAGACCTTACAGTTCTGATCCTGGCTGTTCCACGATTCCGATTTCTAAAAAACCGCGAGATGATGCGGTTTTTGGCGAACAAAAAATTTTTTTGTGCGCGCTGTTCCACATTTGCGTTTTGCGGCTCCATTGCGTAAGATCAAACATCATGTTCGTTCCGTGACAAGTGCATCCGGCGCGGTGAAGGAAGGGTACCCAGTGGCGCGGTTTGCAGCGAGCCGGGAGGGTGGGAGCCGGCAACAGAGCGGCTGGGGAGTATGATTCTGGAGCGCCGCTCGTCGAGCCTGGGCAGGCGTCCGGTGAGGCGAGCGCGGGAGTTCCCGTTATCGAACAGGCCGGGCTATGTCGCGCTCGGCCGCAACGAGGCGCGAGCTGTTCGCGCGAAGTTGGGTGGTACCACGAGCAATCCTCGTCCCAATGCGGGACGGGGTTTTTTTATGAGCCGCGCGGCGCCGTCCGCGCGAGTACACGATTGAAAGGCGGGGATGTGCGTGAAACCGACCTTCTACGTCACAACGCCCATTTATTACCCGAACGACAAGCTTCACATCGGCCACGCGTACACCACCGTGGCCGCCGACGCCATCGCGCGTTACAAGCGCCTGCGGGGCTACGACGTCTTCTTCCTCACCGGCACCGATGAACATGGCCTCAAGATCCAGCAGCGCGCGGAGCAGGCCGGGCTCGAGCCGAAGGCGTTTCTGGACCCCATCATCGCCTGGATTCAGGACCTGTGGAAGAAGCTCGACATCTCCTACGACGATTTCATTCGAACCACGGAGGCGCGTCACGAGCGCGTGGTCGAGCAGATCTTCGAGCGCCTGCTTCAGCAGGGCGACATCTACCTCTCCGAGTATCAGGGGTGGTACTGCACGCCTTGCGAGTCGTACTGGGCGGAGCGGGAACTCGTGGACGGCAGGTGTCCGCAGTGCGGGCGCGAGGTCCAGTTCGTCCGCGAAGAGTCGTATTTCTTCCGCATGAGCAAATACGTGGATCGCCTGCTGCAATACTATGAGGAAAACCCGGGCTTCATCGAGCCCATCTCGCGCAAGACGGAGATGATCAAGAACTTCATCGAGCCTGGGTTGCAGGATCTCTGCGTCTCACGCACCTCGTTCGACTGGGGCGTGCACGTGCCCTCCAATCCGAAGCACGTGGTGTACGTGTGGCTCGACGCGCTCGTCAACTACATCTCGGCCATCGGCTATCTCTCGGACGACGCGGATGAGCGCGCGAAGTTCGAGCGCTACTGGCCTGCGGACGTCCACGTCGTCGGCAAGGACATCGTCCGCTTCCACGCGGTGTACTGGCCCATCATCCTCATGGCCCTTGGCCTGCCCCTGCCGAAGAAAGTGTTCGGCCACGGATTCTTCCTCGTCAAGGGCGGCAAGATGTCGAAGTCGAAGGGGAACGTGATCGACCCGCTCTCGCTCGTGGACCGGTACGGCCGAGACGCGTTCCGCTACTTCCTGCTGCGCGAGATCCCGTTCGGGCAGGACGGGACGTTCACGCCCGAGGGCATGGTCGAGCGGCTGAATTACGATCTCGCCAACGACTTCGGCAATCTCGTCCACCGCACCGCCGCCATGCTGAACCGGTTCAACGACGGCGTGGTGCCCGCGCCGGGATCGCTCACGGACGTCGATCGCGCCCTTCGCGATCTCGCCGCCGAGGTCAAGGCGAAGGTCGAGGAGAACATGGACCAGCTCCAGTTCTCGGTGGCGCTCGCGGAGCTTTGGAACCTCGTGCGCGCGGCCAACAAGTACATCGACGACTGCCAGCCGTGGAAGCTGAACAAGGAGGGCGAACGGGAGCGGCTCGCGACCGTGTTGTACCATATGGTCGAGGCCATTCGCGTCTCCGCCATCCTCGTGCAGCCCTTCATGACGGATGCGCCGAAGGCCATCCGCGAGCAATTCGGCTGGGGAGAAGAGGCGTTTGCGTGGGACAGCGCCGAAATGGGCGTCGGCCCGAGCGGGCAAAGGGTGGCCGAGCGGGAGCCCCTGTTCCCGAGACTCGATGTGGAAAAGGAGATTGAGATCTTGACGGAGATGACAGGTTCAGCCCAGCAGGCCAGCGCGGAATCGAAGCTCGAGGAGACCAGCAACGTGGTGCACAAGGACGAGATCACCATCGACGTCTTCGACAAAGTGGAGCTGCGCGTCGGCCAGGTGCTCGCCTGCGAGAAGCACCCGAACGCCGACAAACTGCTCGTGCTTCAGGTCGATCTCGGCGGTGAAACGCGCCAAATCGTGTCCGGCATTGCGAAGTACTACAAGCCCGAGGAGCTCGTGGGCAAAAAGGTGGTCGTCGTGGCCAACCTGAAGCCCGTCAAACTGCGCGGTCAGGACTCGCTCGGCATGATCCTCTGCGCGTCCGAGGGAGATACGCTCTCCATTGTGACGGTGCCGGACAGCATGCCGAACGGAGCGATTGTGAAGTGAGGCTGTTTGACACCCACTGCCACCTGATGGACGGCCGCTTCGCGGACGATCTCGACGATGTCCTGTCGCGCGCGCGCGAGGCGGGCGTCGAGCGCATCGTGGTGCCGGCGGTCGATCTCGCCACCTGCCGCGAGGTCATCCGCATCGCGGAAGCGCACGACGGCGTGTACGCGGCCGTCGGCATCCACCCCGAGTCGGCGGGCGACGTGCCGGAAGGCGCGTACGACGAGATTGAGCGTATGGCGCAGCATCCGAAGGTGGTGGCCATCGGCGAGATAGGCCTCGACTATTACTGGGACTCCGCGCCGCGCCCCGTGCAGCAGGAGGTCATGGAGAAACAAATCGAGCTGGCCAAGCGCGTGGGGCTGCCCATCATCGTGCACAACCGCGAGTCGACCGAAGACGTGTTGGCTCTGTTGGCTCGCACCCGGCCCGGGGACGCGGCGGGCGGCGTGATGCACTGCTTCAACGAGCGCGAGGAAGTCATGCGCCGGGCCGTCCAGCTCGGCATGTACATCTCGTTCGCCGGCCCCGTCACCTACAAAAAGTCGGACGATCTCCGGGCGGTAGCGGCCATCGTGCCGGAGGACAGGCTGCTCATTGAGACCGACAGCCCGTATCTTTCACCGCACCCGTTTCGCGGCAAGCGCAACGAACCTGCGCGCGTGGCGCTCGTCGCCGAGGCGCTCGCCGCGAGCCGCGGCGTGCCGGTGGACGAGATCGCCGAAATCACGTGGCGGAACGCGCATCGCCTGTTCGGGAAGGTGGAAGCATGACCGATTCGCGCCCGAAGCTGCGCGAGGTCGTGGTGGTGGAGGGGCTGCACGACAAACAGCGGGTGGATGAGGCGGTCGACGCCGAGGTGCTCATTCTGGGCGGCGATCGCGTCAGCCGCCGCACGGTGGATCTGCTCCGGCGCGCGGTCGAGGTGCGCGGCGCCATTGTGCTGACGGACCCGGACGGCGCGGGGGAGCGCCTCCGGCGCCGGTTGGACCAGCTGGTGCCGGGCCTCCTGCACGCCCATGTTGGCAGAGCGAGCGCCGCGTCGAGTCGCGGCATCGGGATTGAGCACGCGAGCGCCGAGGACGTTCGCCAGGCGCTCATCGAGGCGCGCGGTCGCGACACGCCCCCGGCTGAGCAAAGTTCTGGTGAGACGCCCGAATTCACCTTGGACGATCTCGTCCGCCACCGGCTCGTCCATCATCCGGATGCGGCCAGCCGGCGCGAGAGGCTCGGGGAGTGGCTTGGCATCGGCTACGGCAACGCGAAGGCGTTTTTGCACAAGCTGAACGCGTACGGCGTCACGCGCGAAGCGTTTGAAGAGGCCGTCAGGAGGTTGGATGGATGACCGCAGTGTCCGCGCGCGAGGTAAAGGAACTGCTGCGCCGGCATGGCGTGATCGCGAAGAAGGGCTATGGGCAAAACTTTCTCGTGGACGCGCGCGTGCTGGACGGCATTGTGCGCGCGGTGGAACCGGATGCGCGCACGGTGGTGCTCGAGGTGGGGCCGGGACTTGGCGCGCTGACGGCGGCGCTCGCCGCATGGGCGAAGCGCGTGGTGGCGATTGAAAAGGACGAGAGCCTGCGCCCGGTGCTGGACGAGGTGCTCGCTCCGCATGAGAACGCCGAGGTGGTGTACGAGGATTGCCTGAGGGTGAATCTCCGAGCGCTCGTTGCGCCGCGGCTCGATGAAGGGGATCGGCTGGTCTTTGCGGCGAACCTGCCGTATTACGTGACCACGCCCATCCTGTTTCAGGTGCTCGAATCGGGGCTGCCGGTGTCGCGCGCCGTGGTGATGGTGCAGAGGGAAGTGGCAGACCGCATGGTGGCCAGGCCTGGCAGCAAGGACTACGGCGTGCTGTCGGTCGGCGTGCAGTATCGCGGGGAGGTGCGGCGGCTGTTCAATGTCCCGCCGAGCGCCTTTTTGCCGCAGCCCGGGGTGGACTCGGCTGTGGTCGAGATCGACTGCGACAAGCGCCCCGCCGTGCGCGCGGCGGACGAGGAGGCGCTGTTTCGCGTCGTGCGAGCGGCGTTCGGGACGCGGCGCAAGACGCTAGAGAACGCCTTGGCCGCAGGACTCGGCATGCCGAAGGAGTGGGTGCGCCAGAAGGTGGTCGCGGCCGGGATTGACCCTGGAGCGCGCGCCGAGCAACTGTCGCTCGCGGACTTCGTGCGGCTCGCGGACGAGATGGAAAAGTAGAGGGGAAGCGCTCGGGGGCGCTTCACGGCAGAGGTTCGGCCGAGATGGCGTGGACACGGGCGGCCGCGATGCGCGGTAGGTTTCATCGCGGTACAAAAGAAGAGCTGAACGGCAGGCGTTCAGCTCCGGACTTGGGGATGGAGAGCCAGAGGCCGTGAGAGGCACGGCCACGCAGGTTAGGGGGCCGCGCCAGACTTCGCCGACGCGGCCAGGCGATCACTGCTCGACGCCGACGGTCTCCTCGGTGTAGTAATAGATTTCATCGACAGATTTGCCGCGGGCGCGCTGCAGGACGCCGAGGCGAGTGGCAAACTGCTTCTGCGCGTAGGCGACAAATTCGTCTGGGTTCAGTCCGAAGGGTACATCGGTGATGCCGAGTTCTTCGGCGAGTTTCTGGGCTTCCTCCGTGTCGAGTTCGGCGTTCAGATCCTGGACCACCCCGATGGCGTGCGGCAACAGCAGGTTGATCCGCCGGTTGACGACGTCCCAGATATGGGCGTTCTCGCTGATGAGCCGCGACAGCAGGTATGTGCCGTAGCCGATGTGCCGGGACTCGTCGCGCTGAAGCAGACGGATGGCTTGGATGAGTCCGGGCAACTTGTTTTCCTTTTGCAGCGCGGTGTAGAACGCGTAGTAGCCAGTCTCCGCGAGTACACCCTCCACCACCATGTTGTAGGTGACAGAGGCTTCCGCCTGCGCCTCGGGGGATGGATCATGCACTAAGCGGCCCATGGCCTGCGGCAGGTATTCATAGAAAATCTTGCGGTAATGGTCTTTGTGAAAAACGGACAGATCCGACGTTTCACCAGCCACTTCGTCGAGGAAACGACGAAACACTTCCGTGTGTTTGGCCTCTTCGAAGAGGAACGTCGTGAGGTACATCTCTTCCTCCAGGCGCCCTTCGCGCGCCACCGCCATGATGAGCGGCAACAGGTCGAGTGTAACCGCTTCCTCTCCGGCGACAAACAACGAGCACAGGCGGAGGATGACGCGGCGCTCGGCTTCGTTCATCCCCTGCCAGTCTTCCTTGTCCTTCGTGAAATCGATGTCCCGCGGATCCCACGTGCCAAGCTTCTTCGCCTTGTGATACAACCGCATGGGCAGAATGCTGTGGTTCAAGCGCTTCTCGCTCGTCGTCTGAAAAACGCGTGGCGTTTCCGTCAATGCCATGGGTGTCGCCTCCAGTGCATCGAATTCTACCCCTACCATACGGGGCAGGCCTGGAGGCAGCCATCCCTGACTTCGCGGTGAATCGAAGCGTTGAACCCCAGAAGCCAGGGATCAGGGGAGCACGGAAGCACAGAGATCGGCCACCTTGGGGTCGGAGACGAGATGAAGGTGATTGTGGTCGGCGAGATCGGCCAAGTGTTGGCTTTCCGGGCAGAGCGCGTGGTCCACAGGGACGAGTCCATCCGACGAGCGGCGCATGAAAAAATGGTACAGGGTGCCGATGAACAGTTCGCCGCCTACCCCCCAGCTGACGCCGCGGTGAATGCCGCGCACGGTGTAGAGGGGGACGCCGCTCGGCCACGGGTGTCGCCGGACAAAGTCCTGGACAAACCGCGGGGTCAGATTGCGGAACGCGCGGCCAGCGCCCACGCAGTAGCCGAACCACAGGAAGTCCCGCGCCATGGGCGCTCCGCCGTAAGGCGTTCCAAGCGTCACAGCCGCTGCCACGTCGCTCGGGAACTCGCTCGCGTACCTTCTCAGCACGAGCCCTCCCATGCTGTGCGCGATCACGTCGAACGGGCGGGTGAGCCCGCACTGGGCCTCCAGGAGATCGAGCTTGCGGCACAGGTACTCAAACTGCCGCTCCACGGTGTCGCAGCCGGCCCCTTGGTGAAGGGTCCCGGCGAAATGCACGTATCCCTCGGGGTATTCCTCGCTCCAGACGCGATCGCTTCGGTTCAAATGCACCACAAAGACGCGATCCGACCCCCAGATGGCCAGACATCGCCGCAAGAACGCCTCCGTCCAGCGGTGTGCGTTCCGAAGGCCGTGGATGAGGACCAAGGGGTAGGTCTTCGGCGCGATCGTCTTGACAGATTCAGAAGATTGGAGCGATAGTGTCACTAAGAATCCCTCCTCTCAACACTATTGTCAGGATGTGTCGAACCGGGGCAACCCCTTATTTCTCGGAGTAAAGTTCCCACGCCGAAGGGATGGGGGGAGCGCTCGCCGCGTATTAGCATAAGCTCAAACCCCGCGATTCACCGAGCTGAGGTTGCAGGCGCGTCGAGCGAGAGCACCCGGATTTCGGGGATTCAGGCGATCGAGGGGGTTGAGACCAATGGCGACCGCGAATCCAAACGAAGGCGAAGGCGCCCGCAGCGCGGAAGCCGCGGGGGATGGCCAGGCGCAGCCGAAGCCGCACGTGCTTCAGTACGCCATCACGCCCACCCGTTGGCCGGGGCCCGATCCAACGGCCATGACGGAGTGGCGTGAAAACGTATTCTTGCAGCTCGGAACGCGTGCTGCGGATGGTTCATCGGCCGCGACGGAGGCGCGGCGGTCGGGTTCCGAACGGCATTCAACGGCGGTCGACAGTGAAAAGCGCCCGCCGTCGGATGAGGCAGAGGGCCGTGCTCCGCAGCAGGCGTCGGCAGGCGTGCAGGAAGGCGAACGCGCAATTGCAGCCGGCGAAGTCCTGGGTTCGCCGAATCCGCCGGAGGAAGATGCCGCCACTGCACCGGCCGAGGCGCCGCGCCCGCGGAGGAGGCGCCATGAGGCGGTCGACCCGGCGCTTTTGCTCCCAGCCGCCGCGAAGGAGCATGCGCAGGAGACTGCCAAAGCCCAAGAGGGGGGCGATGACGCGGATTCTGCCGGTCCAATCGAAAACGCTTGCAACAACGATTTGGAAGACGTGCCGCCAGGCGCGCTGACGCCCACTCAGATTGTGCGCGGCGATCCGCTCCGCCTGCCGGACGAGGATAGGCGCCGCAAGGGAAAGCGAGTGCAGGCGACGCCGCGAAGAGGAGGAATGGTTGCCATGGAGCCGGAAACGGTGTCGGTCACGCCCGCGCCTGAGTCCAGCCCCAAGTCGCGAGAGACTGGCGTGATTGTCGACGTGGAAGCGACGGAAACCACGCCAGTGCAGCCCGCGCGCAAGGGCTTTCGCCATTGGCGGCGAACGCGGCCGTTCACGGCGGGGTTGCTCTCGATGCTCGGGGGCGCCATCGTGGCCGCAGGGCCGGTGAGTCTGTTGCATGTCGTCGCGTTTTCGCAGTCCAGTGTGCCCATCGGCGCAGCGGTCGGCATCCTGATTTTCATCATGGGCCTGTTGGAATGGGTGTTTCCTTTCTACGCGATGCTGACCGGCAGTATCACGGTGGTGCTCGCGCTGGTGTCTCTCGTCGTAGCGTCGTTTGGCGGCCTGTTTGTCGGCATGTTGCTCAGCCTTGTGGGTGGTGCGATGGCGGTGGCGTGGCGCCCAGTGCAGCCGAAGAAGCAGAAAAGCTCCAAACCGAAGGCGCCGAATCTTCCTAACACGCCTTCCGCTTCCGCATAAACCATCTCTCATGAAGAGGTATGTAAGCGAATTCTTAAGGAGGGGTTCACGATGTATCCAGAAATGGCGATACCCATGGAAGGGCGCACGAATTGGAAGGTGTTTGCCGGCGTGTTGGCCGGTGGCGTGGCAGGTATCGGCGCGTTGACTGGCATGGTGATGAACGGGGTGGTGTCCGCTGCCGTGAACCTTCCGATTCCGTTCACGGTTCAGGCGTCGAGCATCAACGGCTCAGGGTTCAGCCTGGCGCCGGGGCAGGTGCCGAATCAGCAGCAAGGCGCGGCTCAGATTGTGATGAACGGCACGCTGCAGAACATGACCATTACCAAGCAAATTAACACGCCACTTGGCACGTTCAATATTAACATTAGCGCCGGCACCGGTAGCACGCCGGTGCAGGCGACGGGCATGACGGTGTACGCGTCGAGCCTCGGCGGCGACACGAGCTTCCCGCAAGGCCTTTCGATGGACGCTTCGACGGGCACGCTGTCCGGCAGCCAGCTCCAGATGAACAACGCGACCCTGCAGGTCCCGTACCTCAGCACCCAGAGCATCACGCTGCCGGGCATGTCGCTCTCGATCACGCCTGCGTCGAGCAGTTCTTCGAGCTCCTCTGGCTCAAGCACTTCAAACGGCACCTGATTCGCATCGCTGGTTCACGCGTTCCATGGGGAGCGGGCGCCCGCCGCTCCCCAATCCAATCCAGGGGCAGGGGGGATGAGCATGAGGCTTTCGAGTGTGTGGGAAGCCGGGTCCAGGCGCCGCGCGAAGGCGGCGGGCCTCGCGGCGGCCGCAGCCGCGTGCGCCATGACGCTCATGCCAGCTTCGGTGCCCCGCGCGGGGACGCTTCTTCCCGGAAGGGTTCCCTTCACGCTTCGGGCGTCCGAAATCATCGCGCAGAACGCGGTCATCAGCATTCTGGGTGAGTCGATGTCGTTCTCAAGTGCTTCCATCCAGGGGATGAGCTTGACCTACACGGCGGGCGGGCACACGTATACCATCGCCGTCAACGGAACGGCTTCGGCGGGGCAGACGGTCATCAAGACGTCGCTGTTCAGCACGCTCAAAGACGACATTGGATCGCTCTTTCACGTGCAGTCGCCGAGCGTCGCAGTCGTCCTCGCGGACGCGCTGATTCAGAAGCCCATTCCGACGCTTGTGCTCACCAACGTCAACTTGACCATCGATACGTCTATGAACACCCAAAATATTCAAATGCCCAGCATGCAGATGACCGTGAGCTAAGGCAACAAGCGCATGACCTGCAAAGAGGGGTGATCCCGTGAGCTCTCCGGCGCCGTTTCTGCTCAAGGCAACGAGAATCCAAGCGAATCAGGCCAGGCTGAATGTGCTCACGAACACCTTGTCGTTCCAATCCGCCACCATCGAGGGCATGCATATTGCGCGGACGGCGGACGGCCACACGATGTCCATCGCGTCGGGGGGCGTGGTCAAAGTCGGCCAGACCAAGATCCAAACCTCCGTTCTCCGCAACCTCGCGAGCATTGGCAGCTTCCGAAATAAGCGGGACGTCCTCCTCCTGCTTGCCGGTAGCACACTGCCTCATCTCGAGTTGTCTCGCGTCGAGTTTACCATCGACGGTTATCTCACCACGTCGCATGCGGATATCCCGGTCATGACGCTCTCCATGACCTGACCGCCTGCGCTCGCCGTTGCCCAGCTTGCGGGGTCATGCGCGCGTCTTCGAGGCGCCACCGGGCAACGGCACCTCCACTCTCCCCCGGGGCCGTTGTGCTCAGACAGGCAAGCGATATCCTTTTCTTGTTTCCCCGTGCGAATTCCTCTATAATGTCGCTAATACTCCATGGTGCGTGCGGATGTGAGGAAATTCGAGAGAATGGCTCGGTTCTGAACTTGAGATGGGGCGACGTATCATCAGGATATCACTTGCCAAGGTTGTCGCTCTGGCTGCCCGAAGGGGGATGTACGATGAGTCGTCCGTCGCCGCTTCCGCCGTCAGGAGAATCGCTTCCAAAAAAAACACTGCAGTCGGTGTTGCAAACGCTGCAGGCGCAGGAAGCGGAGTGCCGCATGAACTGGAGCCTGCGCATGGCGCGGCTCGAGATTCCGGAAGTCACACAGCCTGTTTTGACGCACCTTTTTCAGTTTCTTCTGAGAAATATTGAAAGCGCTCTCACCGATGAGCAGGCGCTCGTCCGCGCGTTTCAGGCCGAGGTCATGCGCGCCCAGCCGAGCGTCATGGCTTCGGACGTCTTGGTCGTGGTCGGGTTCCTGGAAGAGTTGATGATCTCCATGGCGTGGCGGATGGTCGAGCCGGCTCAGATCGAGTCATTTGTGCGCTTCGCGCATCGGCTCTGCTTCGATCTCGCCCGCGAGGCGCTTTCTGAAGGATACTTCCCGGCGAAGCTTGCGGCCCGCACGCAGTACATGTGTGACGCGCCGCTCGTGAACTGGCTGAACGTGCTGAGCGCCGAGTGCGACTGGAAGTGGTTCGCGCTCGCTCGGACGAGACCTCAGGTGAACGTCGAGGAGTCTGCGCTCTACGTGCCGGAGACTCGCATGTGGACGGCCGAGGCGCCACATCCCGAGCGGACGGAACAGGTGCGAAAGGCGCTAGCGGACGGATCGCCCTTTGTGGCCGCCGTCGGGGACAACCTGTACGCGGTCGCAGAGGCGCGGCACGATCCGCTCACGATTCGCCGCTTCCGCCAGACCGCGCAATGGATCCAGAATGCGCTCCAGCTCTCCATCTACGTCCGCGGCGGGCACGGCAGTGGCCGCGCGGAACTGCTCGAGGTCCTGCTGGAGTTCGACGACGTCCTTGCGTCGGCCGGCGACATGAACGAGCTTCTGACCTGCGTTGTGGAACACGTGTGCCGGCGCGGCGGATTCAAGCGCAGCGCGCTCTTCTTGTACAATCCCATCACTCAGACGGTGGAGGGCGTGCACGGCTACAACGTGAACGTGGAAGAGATCATGCGAATCCGGCAGACGGATCGCGATATTCCCTCGCTCACCCAGTTCGTGCAAATCGCCAAGCCCGTGTTCCTGAAGGACGTAGGCAACATCCTTCCGCAATCCTACGTGAACAAGTTTCACCTCTCGTCGCTCTTGGTGTGCCCGGTGATTGACCATCGGCGCATGCTCGGGATCATGCTGCTCGATCACGGCGGGCGGCCGTTCACGCCGGACAATGCCACGATTCGCATGGTCGAGGCCATGTTGGCGAGGGCCGGGCGGATGATCGTCATGCAGATGTATCGGCAGGCGGGTGCGGCTCCCATCACGCCGCTCACGACCTTGACCAAGCGCGAGCGCGAGATCCTTCAGCTCATCGCGGACGGCGTCGATACGAAGGAAATTGGGCGCGCCCTGCACATCAGCGACTATACGGTGACGGAGCATGTGAGCTCTATTTTGCGGAAACTAGGGGCGAAAAACCGCACAGAAGCAGTTGCCAAGGCGATGCGCGAACGCATCATCCACTGAAGGTCCTCAAGGGGTGCGGCCGCAGCGTGTCCCCCCGCCGCGGTCGCGTCTGCGAAGAACCCCAAGGCTACCCCATAAGTTCGGGATTGTTGTTCACAATATTGCAATATTTCGGGGAGGTCGGGGCCGGCGGTCTGCGCTACAATAGCACCAAGCTGTTATATATCAGATAGGTGCTTCGGCTCTGTGTTTCAAGCCGCCAGGCGGATGCGGGTGGCGAAGCCGCAGCCCAAAACTCAGGGGGAGTGGAACGTGACACTGACGCGTGCCGGCAATGTTCGAGTTTTGTTTCGCGTTCGCTTGGAGGCGGGCGCGGCGCTCGGGGAGGTGCATGGCGCTATTGTGCGCGCTGGCGGCGAGATCGTCGCCATGGAGACCCGCGCGCTGCATGCGGATGACAGCGTGCGCGACATCACGGTCGCGGTCGACGCCGAGGCCGACGTAAGCGCTGTTGAACAAGCGCTGGACGAGGTCCCGGGTGTGAAACGCCTCGAAACGCTGGATTGGACGTTTTTGGCTCACATGGGGGGCAAAATCGCGACCCACCTGAAGGTGCCCGTGGTCGATCGCGACGACTTGGCCGTTGTGTACACGCCCGGGGTGGCGCGCGTGTGCGAGGCCATTCGCGATTGCCGCGATCGCGCCTTCGAATTCACCATCCGCAAGAACACGGTCGCGGTCGTGAGCGACGGTTCGGCCGTGCTGGGCCTCGGCAACATTGGACCAGAGGCCGCCATGCCGGTCATGGAAGGGAAGGCGATGCTGTTCAAACGGTTCGCCGACGTGGATGCCTTCCCCATCTGCTTGGCCACGCAGGACGTGGACGAGATCGTCGACACCGTCGAGCGAATGGCGCCGTCGTTCGGCGGCATCAACCTCGAGGACATCTCGTCGCCGCGGTGTTTCGAGATCGAGGAGCGCCTGCGGGAGCGGCTGGACATTCCGGTGTTTCACGACGATCAGCACGGCACAGCGGTCGTCATGCTGGCTGGGCTCATCAATGCCCTGAAGATTGTCAACAAGCGGATGCAGGACGTGTCCGTCGTCGTGGCGGGGGTCGGCGCGGCGGGCGTGGCGTGCACCAAGATCCTGCTTGCGGCCGGCGTGGGGCATATCGTCGGCGTGGATCGCGTAGGCATCATCGAGCGCGGCCGCCGCTATGACAACCCTGTGAAGCAGTGGTACGCGGAGAACACGAACTTCGAGAATCGGCGTGGGACCCTCGAAGAGGCCGTTCGCGGCGCCGACGTGTTCATCGGCGTGTCCGGCCCGGGCATCCTGACCGTCGATCACGTCAAACAAATGGCGCGCGATCCCATTGTGTTTGCCATGGCGAATCCCATCCCGGAAATCCTGCCCGAGGTGGCGGCGGGCCACGTGCGCGTGATGGCGACGGGCCGATCCGACTACCCGAACCAAATCAACAACGTGCTCTGCTTTCCCGGCATGTTCCGCGGCGCGCTGGATGTCCGCGCGCGGGATATCACGGAGGAGATGAAACAGGCGGCGGCCCTTGCCATCGCCGAGTGCGTGCCGGAAGAGCAGTTGTCGGAACAGTACATCATCCCGAGCCCGTTCGACCCGAACGTCGTCCCGGCCGTGAGCCGCGCCGTGCAAGCAGCCGCAGTTCGATCCGGCGTGGCGCGGGTGGACGCTCCCCTCGAGCTCGAGGAAGAGCCCCTCTACACCGAGATGTAGCCAAACCGGGTTTCGCGACCCCGAGTTCAGGGGAGGGCATCCCCCAACTCCCCGGATTCCTCGGGATGGGAAAGCGCTTGCCAGGCGATACAATGGCATCAACGACCGGACGGGTTTTTGAAGCGAACTCGCTTCGCACCCGCATCCATCGAAAGATTCAGGAGGCGATGAACATGACCACCACACCGTCGACGAAGGAGATTTTCGATCTCATCAACCAGGCGCTGTCGGCAGATCCTTCGCGCACCGGAGGCTTGGAGGCCGTCTATCAATTCAACATCACCGGTGACGATCCCGGCACCTATCAGCTCATTCTGAAACCCGACAAGGCGTACGCGGTCGAGGGCGAGCAGGAGGTCGCGAACTGCACGCTCGAGATGGACTCGAACGACTTCAAGGACATGCTGCAGGGCAATCTGAACGGCACGGCCGCGTTCATGAGCGGCAAGCTCCGCGTCGAGGGCGATCTCGGCCTCGCGATGCAGCTGGAGACCGTGCTCAGCGCCTACACGGCCGCGAACAACTGACGGACTGGATCAGGCATGCGCGCCGGGCCGCGGATCGGAGGATGCGCGGGCGGCTCGGCGCGTCCGCCGTGAGAAATTTCCGGAAGGGCGAGATGAGAGATGAATCTCGTTCAATTATTAGAGGACAATCAGCGCCGGTTCGGAACGTACGAGTCCCTGGTGTACGAGGGGCGCGTGTACACCAACGCGGAATTGGCGGCCCTGTCCTCGCAGTTGGCTCATCACATGCAGGCGCTCGGCGTTCGACCCGGAGATGCGGTGATGGTGACGATGCCCAACCGCCCGGAGGTGGTGATTGCGTTTTACGCCATCGCCAAGGCGGGGGCTGTGGCCGTGCCTGTGATGCCGCTCTTGCAGGCGTCCGAGGTGCGGTACATCATTCAGGACTCGAATCCTAAGCTCGTGATCACCTGCGAAGTCCTGAAGCCCAAGATCCAGCAGGCCATTCAGGACCTCGCCGATCCGCCGGTGGTTCGGTCGGTGGACGACGCCGGCGTGGAAGGCTTCGAGACCGTCCTGTCTCACTATCCTGCGGAGCGCCCCAATGTTCAGGTGGAGGACCATCAGCCCGCGGTGATTCTGTACACGAGTGGCACTACAGGCAAGCCGAAAGGCGTCATTCTGACGCATCACAACTTGTGTGCCAATGCGCGCGCCGCCGCCGATCTCGCCGAACAGTACGTGTTGAAGGTCGAGAAGCGGGTTGGGCTCGGCATTCTGCCCCTCTCGCACGCCTTCGGCTTCACGATGATGAACACCGCGCTCTGCCTGGGCGAACTGGACGTCCTGCTGCCCTACTTCGATCCGGTCCTGGTGTTTCAGGCCATTGAGCGTTATCGCGTGACGCACTTCACGGCGGTGCCCGCCATGTTTCACGCGCTCCTCCACCATCCTGACGCGGACAAATACGACCTGTCTTCGCTCTCGGTCTGCATCTCGGGCTCCGCACCGCTGCCCGAATCGGTGCGCAAGGCGTTCGAGGAAAAGTTCCATTGCCTCGTGTTCCAGGGATATGGGTTGTCGGAGGCTGCGCCTGTCGTGACGGCGCCCCGTTTCGACAAGCCCGCGAAGCCGGGTTCCGTCGGCCTTCCGCTTCCCGGTGTAGAGGTGGCCGTGCTCGACGACGACGGCAATCCTCTTCCGCCCGGCGAGATCGGCGAATTGGCGGTACGCGGTCCGAACGTCTCCCCGGGCTATCACAATCTGCCCGAGGAGACGGAGAAGGTGTTCCGGAATGGCTGGCTGCTCACGGGGGATATGGCGCGGCTCGACGAAGAGGGGTACGTGTACATCGTGGATCGCAAGAAGGACGTGATCATCCGCGGGGGCTTCAACATCTATCCGAGCGATCTCGAAGAACTTCTCAGTCAGCATCCAGCGGTTGCAGAGGTCGCGGTGGTGGGCGCGCCGTCCGAGCGCATGGGCGAGGAAGTCGTGGCCTACGTCGTGCGCAAGAAGGGCGCCGACGTGACCGAGGAAGAGCTCATCGCGTACTGTCAAGAGCACCTCGCGAAGTACAAGACGCCGAAGGTGGTTCAGTTTGTCCCGTATTTGCCGAAAAACCTCATCGGCAAGGTGGATAAAAAGAAACTGCGGGAGATGGCCAAGACCATTCAGTTCGCTTGACCTTAGGAGGGAATTCCATGATCTCATTTCTCCCGACAGATGAGGAGCGCGCGTTCGTCGAGGTGGCGGGCGAGTTTGCCCGCAATCGCCTGCGCGAGTCCGCGCGGGACGCGGAAAAGGCCAGGACGCCCTCCGATGACGTGGTGTCCGCGGCGCACGATCTCGGCCTGCTCTCCCTTGAACTTCCGGAGAGCCTCGCGGGCGCAGAACTTCCCCTCGTCTCGCAGGTTCAGGTCCTGGAGGCACTCGCTTTTGGCGATCTCGGCATAGTTCAAGGCATGCCCGGGCTTTGCGATAGCGCTTCCGTGATGCGGCTTCTCCCACACCCGGAGCGGCTCGAACTGGCGGATGGCGCTGCGCAGCGGGTGCCATGGATTCATGTGGAACCCGGTGAGGTCGCCGTGATCGTCGAGCGAAGCGGTTTCCGGCTGGAAGGCGTGGCGTTTCCGCGGCGCTCGGCACTCGGGGCGGATCAGTTGCTCGTGAGCTTCCTGGCGCCGGGGGGCGAGGCGATTGTCGCCTGGCTCGACCGGACGGCGGCCGAGTGGTCGGAAGACGCGGGAGATGTGCGGCTCGGGCTGCTCGCCGCGCACATCGGCAGAATCGGGTTCGAGGGGACCATCGTCCGGCCCGAGGACGTGTTGTTGCGCGGCGACGAGGCCGAGCAAGTGATTGCGGGCGCGAAGGCCCGCGTGGCCGTGCTCGAGGCCGCGAAGTGCGTCGGCGTCATGCGCGCGTCCCTGGAATACACCATCGAGTACACGAGCCAGCGCAAAGCGTTCGGCCAGGAGATTCCGAAATTTCAGGGCGTTTCCTTCACGGTGGCGGATATGGCGATTGAGACCGAGGCTGCCCGCAACCTCGTGTGGCAGGCCGCACACGCCGTGGACAGCCGCGGAGCGGAAGCGATGCAGGACGCGGCGCGGGCCCTGGCCTACGCGCTTCGCAGCGCGCGATTCGTCACGAACCAGGGTGTGCAGATGCTGGGCGGCGCCGGCTACCTGCAGGAGTATCCGGTCGAGAAGTGGATGCGAGACGCCCAGGCCCAGGCCGTGCTGTACGGGAAAGAGATGGAGTGGTTTGAACGGGCGGGAAGCCGCGCGCTGGGCCTCACAGAGAAGGAAGGTGTCCTGGTGTGATTGACTTCGAGCTCAGTCCCCAGCAAAAGCAGGTCCGCGACATGGTGCACTGGTTCGCGGAGCACGAGATGCGGCCCATTTCGCTTCTCGCGGACCAGGAAGAGCGCGTGCCGGACGAATGGCTGCGCAAGGTGAACCGCATGGGCATTACGCTCAGCATGTCCAACTTTGGCGGGGACGCCGGCAAGAAGAAGGACGACGCGCCTCGCAAGGAGCCGCGCGAGCGACAGGCCAACCGGCTTGGCGTCATCGCGGCGGAAGAGCTTGCCTGGGGCGATCCGGCCATCGCGCTGTCGCTGCCGGGGCCGGGCCTGGGCGGACCGCCGGTCATGTCGACGGGAACGCCCGAGCAGAAGGAGCGGTTTCTCGGCATCTTCACGCGCGAGGAGCCGCGCTGGGGCGCCTACGCGCTGACGGAGCCAGGCGCAGGATCGGACGTGTCGGGCATCCGGACGTCGGCCAAGAAAGTGGACGGAGGATACGTGCTCAACGGCCACAAGGTGTACATCACGAACGGCGGCCGCGCGTCCTGGGTGGTGGCGTTTGCCACGGTCGATCCGTCGCTCGGCAGAGCGGGCCACCGCGCGTTTGTCGTGGAGAAGGGCACGCCCGGATTCACCTGTACCCGCGTCGCGCACAAGATGGGCCTGCGCGCCTCGGAAACGGCGGAGCTCGTGTTCGAGGATTGCTTCGTGCCCATCGACAACCTGCTCGGCGGCGAGGCGCACTACGAGAACCGCGCCGGATCGTCGGGATTCCGCGTCGCCATGTCCACCTTCGACAGCACCCGACCCATCGTGGCCGCGATGGCCGTGGGCATCGCGCGCGCCGCATACGAGTACACGCTCGAATTCGTGAAGCAGGAGTACCCCCGCGGGCAGCGCGTGCGACACGACGTGCTCGCGAAGCTGGGCGAAATGGACGCGAAGATTCACGCCGCGAGGCTTTTGACCTGGGAGGCCGCGTGGAAGGCGGATCTCGGCCAGCCGAACGCCAAGGAAGCAGCCATGTGCAAGGCGCACGCGGGGCGCATCTCGCTGGAAGTGTGCGCGGATTGCCTGGAGATTATGGGGCCCATTGGCCTCGATGGGCACCTGGTGGAGAAGCTGTATCGAGACGTCAAGGTGTTCGACATCTTCGAGGGGACCAACCAGATTCAACACCTCATTGTGGCCCGGCGGCTGTACGAGCCGCACGGCCTGCGGCTGTAAGGAGGTGGATCCATGTCGTATGCCACGCTGCAACTCGAGCGCCTCGACAAGGGTGTGGTCTGGGCCTCGATTGACAATCCGCCGGCCAACGCCATTTCCGACGCGCTTGTGGACGATCTCGACCAGCTCCTCACGGAGCTCGAGGCGGACCGATCCGCGCGCGTGCTGGTCATCGGCTCGAATCACCCGAAGAACTTCGTGGCAGGCGCGGATCTCAAGATGATGACGCAAAACGCGAGCAAGTACGCCGGACAGGGAGGAGCCATCCGGGACGCCGCGAGCCGGATGCAGCGCGTCTTCGATCGCATCGCGAAGTTTCCCCGCCCGGTGATTGCGGCCATTCACGGGCACGCCCTCGGCGGGGGCTGTGAGCTGGCGCTCGCCTGCGACTTCCGCTTCATGAGCGGCGGGACCATCGGGCTCACCGAGGTGTCGCTCGGGCTCATCCCGGGCGCGGGCGGCACGCAGCGCATGACCCTGCTCCTCGGCCGCGCGAAGGCCACGGAGCTCATCTTCTTCGCCAAGCGGCTGTCGAAGGAGGAGGCGGAAGCCGTCGGCCTCATCACGAAGGCCGTCGAGCCGGAGCGGCTGCGCGAGGAGGTCATCGCGTTCGCCGAGAGCCTGAGCGAGCGCGCGGTATTTGCGATGGGCCTCGCCAAGCAGGCGATGGACGCCGCCGTTCCGCTCGATCACGGCCTCGCCGTCGAGGCGGAGAACTTCGAGCGCACCTTCACCACGGGCGAACCGCTCGAAGGCATCGCGGCCTTCTTGCAGAAGCGCCCGGCGAAGTTTCTTAAAGACGCTGCGGCCAAAGCATGAAACACGGGGGGATGGAACATGTCGTCGTGGGATCAGCTCTTAAAGGGCAAGGTCGCTGTTGTAACCGGTGCCTCGCGTGGGCTCGGGCGCGCGGACGCGCTCGCGCTGGCCGAGGCCGGTGCGGACGTGGTCATTACCGATATTCTCCTTGAAAGTGACGAATCGAGCGCGCAGGCGGCCAAGCAGTACGGCCCGCTGGCACAAGTGATGCAGAGCACGAAGGTGGTGTACGCGGAGAAAACCGCCGAGGAGATCCGCCAGATGGGCCGCCGGTCGTTCGCCATTAAGATGGACGTGACGGATCGGGATCAGGTCCGCGAGGTGTTTGCCCGCGTCAAGGAAGAGCTCGGCCGGATCGACATCCTCATCAACAATGCGGGCACGCTGGATCACGTCTCGCAGATCGAGAATCAGCGAGACGACCTTTGGGAGCGCGACCTGCGCGTGAACCTCACGGGCACGTACAACTGCACGAAGGCCGTGTGGCCCTACATGAAGGAGCAGGGCTTTGGCCGGATCATCAACATGTCCTCCATCGTCGGCATCCAGGGCGGCTTCGGGCAGGCGAGCTACGCAACGACCAAGGGCGGCATCCTGAGCTTCACCAAGAGCATGGCGCTCGAGGGGGCGCGGTACGGCATCACGGTGAACGCCATCGTGCCAGGCATCATCAACACCGAGGCGTTCCGCATGGGAAACAAGCAGATGAACGAGCGCATGATTCAGCGAACCGCCTTCCGTCGCCCTGGCGAGCCCGAAGATGTGGCGAACGCCATTGTGTTCCTGTGTTCCGACAAGGCGCGTTACATCACGGGCGTGGGGCTGCCGGTGTGCGGCGGGATCGACCTGTTCACGTTCTGACCAGATGACGAGAGCGGTCAGATGACCAAAACTAAAGGAGGTGTGCTCGTGCAGCGCGAGGTGGTGATTGTCGACGCGATTCGCACGCCGATTGGCCGGAAGAACGGGAGCCTGTCTTCCGTTCATCCGGTGGATCTGTTGGCGCCTTTGCTGAAGGCGCTGGTGGAGCGAAATCAGCTTGATCCGATGGAGATTGAGGACGTGGTGACGGGCTGTGTGACGATGACGGGCGAGCAGGGCGGCAACATCGGCCGGATGGCCGTGCTGGCGGCCGGGCTTCCCGTGGAGGTTCCCTCCTTTTCGCTCAACCGCATGTGCGGTTCGAGTCAGCAGGCCATCCATAACGCGGCGCAGGCCATTTTGGCCGGTGACATGGACGTGGTCATTGCGTGCGGCGTGGAAAGCATGAGCCGGGTGCCGATGGGCACGGATCTCGGCAAGTTCTCGACGGCGCTCACCAAGCGATTTCAGATTGTACCGCAGGGTTTCTCGGCGGAGATGATCGCGGACAAGTGGCAAATCAGCCGCGAAGAGATGGATGCGTTCTCGCTCGAGAGCCATCAGAAGGCGGCGCGGGCGGAGGACGCGGGCCTGTTCGACCGGGAGCGGGTGCCGGTGGAGAATGTCGGCCCCGAGAAGGTGACGGTGACGCACGACGAAGGGATCCGCCGCGATACGTCCATGGAGAAGCTGGCTGGACTCAAACCATCGTTTCGCCCGGATGGGCGCGTCACGGCGGGTAACGCGAGCCAAATCTCGGACGGCGCGGCGGCCGTGCTCCTCATGTCCGGAGAAAAAGCGGCCAAGCTCGGCCTGAAGCCTCGGGCGCGCATTGTGTCGCGCGTGGTGGTGGGCGTGGATCCGGTCATCATGCTGACAGGTGTCATTCCGGCTACGAGAAAGGCGCTCGATCGCGCTGGGCTCAAGCTGGAGGACATCGACGTGATCGAAATCAACGAGGCGTTTGCGTCGGTGGTGCTCGCTTGGAAGCGGGAGATTGAGCCGGACATGGCGAGGGTGAACCCACGCGGCGGCGCCATTGCGCTCGGGCACCCGCTGGGGGCGAGCGGCGCGCGCATCATGACGACGCTCCTGCACGAGCTCGAGGACACCGGTGGGCGGTACGGTCTGCAGGTGATGTGCATCGGATTCGGGATGGCGACGGGAACGGTGATTGAGCGGCTGTGACTCCACAGCCGCTCCCTCATTTTCGGGAGGCGCGATGCCGAGGACGAGGGATGTTGGAACCGTCGTGCGCGGCGTACAATGCAGGCTACCTCCACAAATGTGGGAATCGATTCGATTCTCTGAAAAAGAGAAGGGAAGGGTGGACATGATCAAGGCGTGGTCGGTCGTTTTGGGGACCGCGGTGGGCGCAGTGGCGCTTGGAGTGAGTGGGCATTCGGCCTTCGCCGCGACGACATCAGCGGCCGCGGAGTCGCAGGGGGGACTCCTGGGGCTGAATCTGAACCTGGGCGGGTCGCAAGGGCTCGGCGTGCAGGTGAATCTGTTGCCGACGAGCTCGTCGAGTTCAACGCCGGGATCGGGGGGTCTTCTCAACGTCGGGCTCTCCCTTGGTTTGTCTCACGAAAATTCGGGTTCTGGAGGGAATTTGGCAGCGTCTTCGGGTGGGGCAGGCGCGGCCACCGGAAGCAGTCAGGGGGGCGGAAACGCAACCAGCGCATCGTCGGGTGGTTCAAGTTTAGGTGCTTCGACTGGATCGAGCGGCGGCGGGACGTCGGCAACGTCCAAGGGCGTGGTGAGCATCGACCTGAACTTGCTGGCTTCGGGCGGGCAGGCGCAGGCGTCGGGCCCGGTGGGCGTCTCGGTCAACGCACTTGCCACAGGTGGGAGCGCAGCGGCGGATAGTCCGGTCGGGATCGCCGTGAATGCGCTGTCTTCGGGCGGGAGTGCGACGGCGAGTGGGCCGCTTGGCATTGCACTGAATGGCTTGTCGTCAGGAGGGGCGTCTACCGGAAGCGGCAGCGTGGTGGGCGCGGGCGTGAACGTGGGCTCGTCGGGCGGCAGCGCGAGCGGGAGCGGCGCGGTGGGCGCGGGCGTGAACGTGGGCTCGTCAGGCGGCAGCGCGAGCGGGAGCGGCGCAGTGGGCGCGGGTGCGAACGTGGGCTCGTCAGGCGGCAGCGCGAGCGGGAGCGGCGCAGTGGGCGCGGGTGTGAACGTGGGCTCGTCAGGCGGCAGCGCGAGCGGGAGCGGCGCAGTGGGCGTGGGTGCGAACGTGGGCTCGTCAGGCGGCAGCGCGAGCGGGAGCGGCGCAGTGGGCGCGGGCGTGAACGTGGGCTCGTCAGGCGGTGGTGCTTCTGCCCAAGGCTCGCTCGGCGGAATTGCTGTGAACGTCGGCAGCACGGGCAGCACGGGCAGCACGGGTACCACGGGCAGCACAGGCAGCACGGGCAGCACAGGCAGCACAGGCAGCACGGGCAGCACGGGCAGCACGGGCAGCACGGGTACCACGGGCAGCACAGGCAGCACAGGCAGCACAGGCAGCACGGGCAGCACGGGCAGCACGGGCAGCACGGGCAGCACGGGCAGCACGGGCAGCACGGGCAGCACGGGCAGCACGGGCAGCACGGGCAGCACGGGCACCACGGGCAGCACGGGCAGCACGGGCAGCACGGGCAGCACGGGCAGCACGGGCAGCACGGGCAGCACGGGCAGCACGGGCAGCACGGGCAGCACGGGCAGCACGGGCAGCACGGGCAGCACGGGCAGCACGGGCAGCACGGGC